>JBDTUW010000412.1:0-4761 GCA_040007555.1 Acidobacteriota bacterium
CAAGCAGGGTCGCTTCCGCCAGAACCTGCTCGGGAAGCGCGTCGACTACTCCGGCCGATCGGTCATCGTCGTTGGACCCGAGCTTAAGCTTCATCAGTGCGGTCTTCCCAAACAGATGGCTTTGGAGCTCTTCAAGCCTTTCATTTACAACCGGCTTGAAGCTGAGGGACACGCGGCGACGATCAAACAGGCAAAAGAAAAGGTCGAGCTCCAGGACGACGTGGTGTGGGATATCCTTGAAAAGGTCATCAAGGATCACCCGGTGCTTCTCAACCGCGCTCCGACGCTTCATCGACTCGGCATTCAGGCATTCGAGCCCGTGCTGGTCGAAGGCAAAGCCATCAAGATTCACCCGCTCGTCTGCACTGCCTTTAATGCGGACTTCGATGGTGACCAGATGGCGGTCCACATTCCTCTTTCACCGGAGGCACAGATCGAGGCGCAGGTTCTCATGCTCGCCTCGAATAACATCCTCTCGCCTGCATCTGGTCAGCCCATCGCCGTCCCGACACAGGACATCGTTCTGGGCTGCTACTACCTGACGAGATCGATGGATGGCGCACGTGGTGAAGGCCGCGCCTTTGCCAACTACGATGAAGTGCTTCTTGCGCTGGACGCGAAGGAAGTCACAACTCAGACCAAGATCCGGATGCGGTATGAAGGGCGTCTGATTGACCTCGACGTGGAGCGAGACTCTCAGGACATCGTCAAAGCGACGGTACACAACGTCAAGGGCCGCACCATCAATACGACTGTCGGCCGGGTGATCTTCAATGATCATTTACCGGAGGAAATGCCTTACGTCAACGGGCTGATGAAGAAGAAGGGTCTCCAGAATCTGGTCAATTACTGCTTCCTTCGCTTTGGTCATCCAAACACTGTGCAGATGCTCGATGAGTTGAAAGAACTCGGGTTCAGTTATGCAACCAAAGCGGGTATCTCGATTGGTATTGACGACCTCGTGACGCCGAAGGACAAGCCCATGCTGGTCCTGTCTGCCGAAAACGAAGTGGTCAAGGTCGAACAGCAGTACAAGGATGGCGTGATCACCAACGGCGAGCGCTACAACAAGGTGATCGCGATCTGGTCGGAGATGACCGAGAAGGTTGCCGACGAGATGTTCAAGGAGATGCAGCGACGCGAGCGAGAGACTCACGAGCTCAATCCGATCCTGATCATGGCTGACTCTGGTGCTCGCGGTAATCAGCAGCAGATTCGCCAGCTGGCCGGAATGCGCGGGTTGATGGCGAAACCCTCGGGCGAAATCATCGAGACACCGATCCGCGCAAATTTCCGCGAAGGCCTCGACGTTTTGCAGTACTTCATCTCCACTCACGGCGCGCGCAAGGGCCTCGCCGATACGGCGCTCAAAACCGCCAACTCGGGTTACCTTACCCGCCGTCTGGTCGACGTCGCCCAGGATGTCATCGTTTCCGAAGCAGACTGCGGCACGATCAAGGGTATCTGGGCAGAGCCGATCACCGAGGGGGGCGACATCATCGAGGGGCTGCGCGAGCGCATTATCGGTCGCGTGACGCTCGAGGATGTGCGAGACCCGATAACCGCGCAGATTCTCACAAAAGCGGGTGACGAGATCACCGAAGATGTCGCCACCGAGATTCAAAATGCGGGTGGTATCGAGCGCGTCCGAATCCGCTCGGTGCTGACCTGCGAATCGCGTCGCGGGGTCTGTATCAAATGCTATGGTCGCAACCTTGCGACCGGGCAGGTGGTCGACATCGGCGAAGCGGTAGGTGTCATCGCCGCGCAGTCGATTGGTGAACCAGGAACGCAGTTGACGATGCGGACATTCCACATCGGTGGAACGGCATCTCGAGTCTCCGAGCAATCGTCGCACGAGGCGCGAACCGGGGGCCACATCAAGTACGCCGATCTCAACACCCTCAAGAATCGCGATGGCAGGATCATTGCGATGAATCGTAATGGATCACTGCTGATTGTCGATGACCGTGGACGAGAGGTCGAGCGATATCCCATCGCTTATGGCGCGACCCTGCTCATTCCAGACGGTGGCCCTGTCGAGGAAGGTCAAAAGCTCGCCGAGTGGGATCCATATACCTTCTCGATTCTGACGGAGGCCGGCGGCCATATTTCGTGGCGCGACCTGATCGAGGATGTCACTGTCCACGAAGACACAGACGAGGTGACCGGGCTCAGCCGGCCAATCGTCATGGATTCTTCCGATGAGAAACGTCAGCCTCGCATCGAGATCAAAGCCGGTTCCGGTAAGGTCCTGAAGGTTTATCCGATGCCAATTCGGGCGATCCTCATGGTCTTGAACGGAGATGAAATCCAGCCAGGGGATGTGATCGCCAAGATCCCCCGCGAGATCACCAAGACGAAGGACATCGTCGGCGGTCTGCCGCGCGTCGTCGAGCTCTTCGAAGCAAGACGGCCACGGGAAACTGCCGTCATGAGCGAGATCGACGGTATTGTCAAGTTTGGCCCGGTGGCCAAGGGCTCGCAGAAGATCATCATCGTTGGTGACAACGGTGAAGAACGCGAATACTCCATCCCACGCGGAACCCATATCAACGTCCAGGAAGGCGACCGCGTCCGAGCAGGAGAACCCCTCATGGACGGTCCGCTCAATCCCCACGACATCCTCGCCGTTCGAGGAGTTGAGGAATTACAGCGCTACCTCGTCAATGCGATCCAGGAGGTTTACAGACTTCAGGGCGTTCACATCAATGACAAACATATCGAAGTGATCGTGCGGCAGATGCTCAGATGGGTGCGAATCAAGGAAGTCGGCGATACCGAATTTCTCCTTGAGGAGCAGGTCGACCGGTTCCGATTCCAAGACGAGAATGAGCGGATCGGCGCTCAGGATGGGGTGACCTCCGTCGCGGAGCCATTGCTGCTCGGAATCACCAAGGCGTCACTTTCAACAGAGTCATTTATCTCCGCCGCATCCTTCCAGGAGACGACGCGAGTGCTGACCGAGGCGGCGATTTCAGGTCGTGTAGATTATCTGCGCGGACTCAAAGAAAACGTCATCATGGGTCGCTTGATTCCGGCAGGTACCGGACTCGAGTACTACCGCAATGTCAGGGTAGACAATGACCCGACGATGCACGAAGCGAGACCCGAGGTTGAGGATACCCAGAGCTACCTTGATCAGTTGACTGGTCTCGGGACGCGCGCTTCCCTTCCCGTAGCTGAGATCGAACCTGAGGAAGAGTTGGAGGAGGAGGAAGAGGAACAAGTTGAAGTCGACGAAGACGCTCTGCTTACTGAGCTCGACGAGGAGTAGAGTCGTCTCGTGATGAACATCGACCGGGCGCCATTGGCTCGGTCTTGAAGACGAGGGCGACGTAAAAGTCGCCACCGACAGGCACAGGGAGCGACCCTGTGCCTGTTTTTCTTTCTCTCAGTGGGCTTGATCAAGAGCACTTAAACGGTAGAGGCGCGGAGATGGATACTCCAGCCAAAGAAGATCGAAGGGGCGTAGCTGTCGGCCGGTCTCACAGTCTTTGCGCCGCTGCCTCAACGTCCCACGGACCATGAGCAGGGTTATGGCAGCGGGCTCCGCATACTCTATGTTGCGTCCAGTAAGCGGCGTCAATACCGCCGGTAGTAGCATTTTCTTGACCGCTCCAGATGCTTCTGATAATATCTCGCTGTCTTCGAGAGCTTTCTTAGCATTGCTCTGAAAAGTCGCTGAAATAATGAGAGATACATTTCCGCTTGCGGGCGGGTTGGAAGCGAGTCCTTTCTGGGGATGTACCGATGAAGTGTGAGAAATGCGAGCGGGAACTGATTGGCGACAGCGTCATCTGTAATGAGTGCGGACATGACAGTTCCCTCCGGCGCGCCCACGAGACCCAAAGCGAAACTCATCGTCATCACTCCGCTTCCTCCGCAATATCATCGGCATCCGGAACTGAAGCCAATCTGATTCGGTTCCCCAAGAGCGCCAACCCCGTCTTTACTCAGACAGACAGCGAAGCTGATCCAATTCCAGTGTGGCGAAATGAGGTGCGGGAGCGAGTTCGCCAGTTTCGCGAGCAACGGCCCGAACCGCAACTAGCTGACAATGGATTGGCCGATGTCGACGTGCTCATACAGAATCCAATCGTGGAGGCCGCGCTCAAGCGGCTGCAAAAGGCGCCGGATTCCTACGCTGAGTCCGAACAGGGTCTCGAGAATATCCAAAGCGCTCATTCTGCCCATGCTGGAGGTCATGCTCGCGCAGCAGCAACTTCGTTCGCACCGGACAGATTTAGCGGGCCAGCATCGGTGCCCTCTACTGCTCCATCGACACATCGGGAAACGGCCGGGCTTTCCCGGCCAATTCAGGCTCATATCGACGAGGGAAGCAGCGCTCTCCGGACTGGTGCAACACACCCTGCGTACGCTTCACCCGCGACCGTTGGTACTCAAAAAGCGAATGGCATCGTACCGGACCCAAAGCCAGCGACCCCATTGCAGCCGCTCAACCCGCCGGTGCCGGCCACTCTCTGGGATCGTACACTGGCAGGACTCTTCGATTTCCTGCTCATCGCGGTCGCCTGCATACCTCTCTATTCGATCCATTCAATAACCGGACTACAATTTGGTCGAAGTGCGACTTATACCGTCGTTGGCATCGCTGTCTGGATGACGTTCCTCTATCAGATGTGGACGATGCTGCTTGCCGGTCGAACGTGCGGCATGGCCTGGCGTCATCTGAGAGTCGTTAACGCGGAGAATCACGATCCTTTCTTTCCGCAATGGCGCCTTTTAGTTCGGTCGATC
>JBDTUW010000413.1:0-4752 GCA_040007555.1 Acidobacteriota bacterium
TAATATTCTACGCTCGCCGGACCAATCGGTTCGGATGCGCAAGGCCGGCCGACCAAAAACGGCGACAAGCCCTGGGTGAACCACATCAACCAGTTCACTGCGCGCGTGCATGTTAGCGGTGCGCAGGGAACGTCTAACGTGAAGGTCACCTTCTATGCCGTGACGCCGCCAGGTGTCGGTGACAACGGCAATTGGGCACCGATCGCAACGAAGACGATCGCAAGCATCCCCAAGGGCGGGTTCAGGGACACCTTTTGCAACTGGATACCGGTTGTTGATAAGCACACGTGCCTCAAGGTCTACGCATCGCAGCAACTCGGCGAGATTTCGGGAGGCAACAACAGTGGGCAGGAAAACGTCTTCGATTTCCAGGCAGCCGGCAGCAGTCCCGCCGACCCCTTGTTCATCAAGACCGCGATTCGCAATCCGCTCGACGAGCCGCGCGCTATTCAACTCTCGATGCGTGGTTTGCCACTGGGATGGGCAGCGCAACTGCCGCATGCGTGGGTGTGGCTTGAGGGCAACGCAGAACGGGAAATCGAGGTCATGGTATGGCCAATTGCTGACGTAAATGCATACAAGTTCGGCCAGAACAAAGAAGGAAGGTTGCCAGGGATGGCTCCTCTCCGTGTTGCCGGATTTATTGAGCGAAACTACACAGAAGAAATGTCGCCATCGCAGAGGTTTCCGGGATCGCGTTTTTATCCAATCGGCGGAACGTTCTATCGCGTCAGCGTGCGAAGGCGAGCGACCATCCGAATCGAGTTAGGGAAGGAGCAGCGCAAGCTGACGACAGTGTATGGAGGCGTCGTGCCCGCGCGTTCAAACCAAAGGATACTCATTGATGTGTTGTTTCCTGACGGGAAAACGCATCGTACCGCACAAACGAAGACTGGCAGCACGGGTCAATTCAATGCGAATGTCAGCCTGCTTGACGACCAGGGGAATGTGAGGCCCGGACCCTACCAGGTGCGGGCCTTCATCTTCCACGCAGGCGACCTCGCGGATGCGGAGTCCAATATCCTCTACGCGATGCGCTGAGACTTCCAAAAAGCCGGTGGCTTTATCGAAGGGGACCACGTCAGCTGCCATACGTTGCGTCACTCCTTCGCCACGCGTTGTTGGAGGTGGGGTACGGTGCATCCGGACGGTTCAAGAATTCGAAATCGAATTTGGTCGAGGGCGGGAAGTGGTAACAGAATATGCCGAACACGAAGAAGTGATGAACCTTACGAGAATCCGCCTGGTGTCCTTTGGAAGGTGGGTGACGGTGATCAGAGACTGCTCGCTTCGCGGAACGATCAGGTCGACGCGAGGATGAACCACGAGATCGAGACAAGGAAGTTAAGCCCTCTTGAGCCAATTGCCCTGCGCGGCCAACCGCGTGGGAGAGTAGGTAGTCGCCGGAATTGGTTACAAACAGAAAAAGGCCATCTCATTTGAGATGGCCTTTTTTGTCATGCCCGGGCTCACTCGCCATCCTTGCTATGGCTTGATGTATCGTTCCGGGTTCATCTTTGCCGCGTCGAGACAACTTTGACAGCAGAAATAGACAGTCCGGCCATAGAACCCGAACTTGATGTCCTTGTTCACTGGCTCACCTGTCACCGGGCAGGTAGATATCCCGTCTCCTTTCCCGATAAATGTGCTCTCCTCCTTCGGGGGTTCGCCCATTCGGAGCGCTGATCTTGAGATTGAGAGATGTGTTCGTAAGCGTGCCCTCACTCGTGAGTGAACCGGATCGGCCCGTGATAGTGGTGCCTGTTTGCTGGAGGTTCATGCGGAGGGAACGATTGTCACCAGGATATTCGATGGTGACTATCCAGGTACCAGAGATGTCTGAATTGTCAGTGCTTGGTTGGGCCAACGTATTGACAGTCAGCGCGCATAGGACGAATGAGCTTCGAAGCGCGGAAATCAGGCATGAGTGACCTCCATTCTGGTTCATGCAAAGGATCTCGACGATGCGAGTTCGTGTAAAGATGTAGGTTGACAACGGTAAGCAGTGTTTCAAGAATTGAGGGAGAGGACTGCTTCGGTTACCAATGCAGCTTTTGGGCGAGAGTTTGCAACCGATGGAAGCCGTCGTTGCCTAATCGGACCACGGAACTCCGCTCACAAGATCGCCAGCGCATTCGGAGGCGACGCGACACCACCGGGCTTGTTAAGGGGAGCGGACGTAAAGAAGAACTCGTAGCAATGGTCGGTTGCGCAAGCCGCCGCCAGCGAATCCAGATTGAACATCTCGCCGATTGGCATCCCCCATAGTCCGATGATTGTCCCGTGCATCATAGTTGTCGGGGTTGTCGGGGTTGTCGGGGGCCCCGGGTGTCCCGGGTGTCCTCCTTCTTCAAAAGGAGTTGGCGGAAAGGCTTCAAAGGTAGGATTGTCGCTCGCAATCGCAGCGAAATGGTGGTCCCAAAGGAACCGTAGGGAGTCCTCGCTCTGGTGCAACCCCGCAGCTTGCAGAGCGCCCGGCTCAGCCACCTGCATTCTCGCCCCCGGATCGAGTGAGTTGTACCACTCGATCCAACCAGTACGGAGCAGAAGTATGTCGCCAGCATCGAACCTCAGACGCTGCCAGTCTGCAGCGGCCCGCAACTGGCTGGCGCTGATGCCAAATCGAGGAGCAGGTGCATACGCGATTCCGTGCGCGGCAGCAAAGCGCGGGAAATCAATCAACACACCTCTTCCCGCGATTCCCCTCCGGGCCCAGTGCTCGATACCATTTGGACCCACATCATCTCCAAGGATTCGCTCTTCGGTGACACCATTGTAGAAGCCGTACTCCGGATGTCCGTAATGCCTCAACCCATCCCATTGAGAAGAGGATTGTGTGTTGAAGTTGTCATACACATCATCGAAGACATTTCGCCGCCGACGCGTGATCGAGTGCTGCAGTTTCGCGCGACTGAAGAGCGGTGGATCTGGGAGTCCTAACTCCCAGTTCAGAGCAAACACGGCGCCCTTCTGCACCAGCCCGGCGGCCGCGGCTACCCGTTCGGGTGTCAAAAGATTGAGCGTCCCGATCTGATCGTCGTCCCCGAATACGCCCCACGCGGACCGTGGAGGATGATGGGGCTTGATGGGCAACTCATCATAGCTGGGCAATTGCACAGGCACACTCATCCAGGCACCTCAGATCTTGCTGATCCTATGATCGGCATTGAGCACGTCAAGGTCTTGGCATACCCCTCAGCGTTGCTCCATACGCATTTGCGGGTCCACTCGAGGTCGAGTGCCCGAGAGACGAGATGAGACAATACCACTGTCGCTCCGACACACGACAGTACTGTTTCAACGTCATCCGTCGAAATCGGTCGAAGGACCTTTACCGACATGGCCTCGGGACGCTGAACGCCGTAGCCCTTCGTTTGCCAAAGATCTATCGGCGCGTCATCATGCCGACCATAACCACGCTGGAGGGCCGCCAATCTCAATGATCGAAAACCAATCGATCCTGATCATCGGTGGGACGAGAGGCACGGGACTCTTGATCGCCAAGCTACTACAACGGCGGCGAGTCCTAGTTTACAGCAGTTACGAGGAAGGCAGTCCGCTCGCCGACAAAGACGGCTACCGTAAGGACGTCATGGACGTGGTCAAACAACTGAACGTTTCCCTACTGCGTTGGCCGGGCCGAAACTTCGCATCTGGTTACAACTGGAAGGACGGTATCGGGCCGAAAGAACAACGCCCGGTACGCAAAGACCTGGCGTGGGACGATTTGGAAAGGAATCGGTTCGACACGGTTTTTGAAGTATTTCGAGTTGATCGGCGCTGAGCCTTATATTTGCATCAACGCCGGCCTCGGCACGATTGATGACGCGCGGCATTGGGTCGAGTATTGGCACCAAAGAACCGGAGCGGATGTATCAAAGCGTCAATACTTTTCACCAAACGCTGGATGAAGCAGGCATCAAACACGTCTATTACGAGTCACCCGGCACCGACCACGAATGGCAAACGTGGCGGCGTGACTTGAAAGAATTCGCTCCCAAATTGTTTCGATAAGGGGCTCCTTGTGGCCGATTGACATTGCCGGAAACGATTACCAGCGCTGTGCCAGAACCACCGCGCTAAAAGTGACACTGCGTTGCTGAGCGGTAAGGACAACTATGATGGCGACGAGATTGATTTTTGGAATAACCTTGCTTCTAACAGTTGCGCTTTCGATCTCGGTTGCGGCGCAAGTACAAACCGAAGTACCTCCAGTCATACCTGGCGCAAAGCCTGTGCAGGCAGAACGCATCAAGATTCACGGAACCGCGCTCGAAGGCAATCTGGAGGGCGATGCGGTTGACCGCGATGTCCTGGTGTTTTTGCCGCCGAGCTACGCCAGGGAAAAATCCCGGCGGTATCCGGTCGTGTATGCCTTGCACGGCTATTCCATCGGCGCGGAACAATGGAGCAAGGAAATCCATGTGCCGCAAACGATCGAGGGCGCGTTTGCCCAAGGCGCGAAAGAGGTAATTGTCGTACTACCCGATTCCAAGACCATCCACAACGGTTCGATGTATTCGAGTTCCGTGACGACCGGGGATTTTGAGACTTTCATTGCTCGTGATGTGGTGGCATACATTGACGCGCATTACAGAACGCTTCCGAACCGGTTGAGCCGTGGTTTGGTCGGACATTCGATGGGCGGCTACGGCGCAACGCGCATCGGGATAAAGCATTCTGATGTGTTCAGCAGTTTGTACATCATGAGTCCGTGTTGCCTGTCCCCGCGACAAGCCGGCCCGGCTAATC
>JBDTUW010000414.1:0-4744 GCA_040007555.1 Acidobacteriota bacterium
CCCCCTGGTCCCTAGCCCTTACTCCTGCTCGGCGTTCTCTCCGTGAATCTGGGGAAGAAACGATTGAGCACTCTGTATGCGAGCAGCAACAGCAGCACGATGCCAAAGGCGATTGGTTTTCGCGTGTCGGCCTTCACCAGTAAATAGTAATGCAGGACGCCGGAAGCAGCTGCGATATAGACAAGGCGATGAAGCTTGTTCCAGCGCTCACCACCAAGCCGCTTGATCATCGCGTTGGTTGAAGTCACCGCCAGCGGAACCAGAAGAAGAAACGCCAGCATCCCCAGAAAGATGAATGGCCGCTTCAGTGTATCGTTGACGATCTCCCCAAACCGGAAGAACTTGTCGAACCAGATATACGCCAGCAGGTGCAACCCAGCATAGAAAAACGCGTAGAGCCCAACCAACCGGCGAATGCGGATCAGCCACGGCAGTCCGAGCGTCTTTCTTAGTGGTGTCACCAGCAGTGACAACAGAAGAAATAGCAGGGTCAGGGTTCCAGTCGTCCGCGTAATAAATTCCAGGGGGTTGGCACCAAGCTCGTGGTAGTAAGCATCGTAGGCCAGCAGAGCCAGAGGCACCGAGGCATTAAGCAGAACGACCAGCTTGGAGAACTTGATATCCGCTTGATTCATCCGACTCCACGTTAGAAGTTGCTCTTGAGGTCCATTCCCTGGTAGAGGCTGGCGACCTGCTCACCATAGCCGTTAAACATCGCGGTCTTTCGCTGCCCGAACTCGCCTATCCTTCGCTCGCGCGCCTGGCTCCATCTTGGATGATCAACTTCCGGGTTGACGTTCGCATAGAAGCCGTACTCGTCAGAAGCGAAATCAGACCAGGTCGTCTTTGGTTGCTCCGCAGTGACGACGATCTGGACGATCGACTTGATGCTTTTGAACCCATATTTCCATGGCACTACCAGACGCAGGGGCGCCCCGTTTTGAGGGAGCAGCATCTTGCCGTACAACCCGGCCGAGAGGATTGTCAGCGGATGCATTGCCTCGTCAAGTCGCAGGCCCTCGACATACGGCCAGGGCAGGACCGAGGTCGACTGATTTGGCATTCGAGTGGCGTCATAAAGCGTCACGAACTTGACGTACTTCGCGTCGCCCATTGGCTCGACTTCGTTTAACACGCGCGCCAGAGGCAGTCCCAGCCACGGGATGACCATTGACCATGCTTCGACACAGCGTAAGCGGTAGATGCGATCCTCGAGCGGCGCCAGCTTGAGGAGATCATCCAGATCAAAGGTTTTCGGTTTGTGAACAAGACCTGACACTTCTACGGTCCAGGGTCTGGTGACGAACGCTTTGGCCCGGGGGGCAACTCCCTGCTTGCTGGTCGAGAACTCGTAGAAATTATTGTAGTTGGTGATGTCTTCAAAGGCATTGGCGGCTTCACCCTCTGCTGTGCGATAAGCGGCAGTATCGGCTGCGCCGTTGTTCGGGGGTGGCTTTGCCTTCTCTGCGCCGGGGACGTTCAGTTGGCGGTAGACGAGCCCCGTCGTAAGCGTGGTTCCCGCGACGATCGCACCCCGAACGAAGTTCCGGCGGTTGAGATAGGTCTGCTCATCAGTGATCTCACTGCTCTGGATGTCGCCCGATTTTTTGTTCAGCATTCTTCTCCTGACACTTAATGACAATGCACTGACGATTTATTCCATTATAATCCGTTTTGATGAGTGCGCCCCTCGATGATTTGCTGCAAAAGTCGGTAACCGACTTAAAACACGAGTTCCTCGACAAGGAAACGCCCGTGCCGCACGGGTTTGTCGAAGCGCTTGCCAGCGATCCCCGACGGGCAGCGCGCGACCTCGCGGAAAAACTGCGCGCACGGAGCGCCGGCAACCGTGCCGAAGGCCAACGACTGCGACACCTGCTGAAGTATGAACGCGAGCTCTGGCTTGAGGGATTTGTCTTTATTGCAGGTGTCGATGAAGCCGGGATGGCGCCACTTGCGGGACCGGTCGTCGCGGGCGCCGTCATCCTGCCGCGCAACTACCGTCTGCGTGGACTCGACGATTCAAAGAAGATTCTTGATGAAACGCGGCGCGAGGAGCTTGCTCAGAGGATAAAGACCGACGCCCTCTGCTGGTCTGTCGGCAGGGCGGAGGTCGAGGAAATCGATCGAATAAATATTTACCACGCTGGCCTCCTGGCGATGCGCCGCGCGGTTGAGGGTCTGACACAACCCGCGGAGTTTATTCTGGTTGATGCGCGGCGGATTCCGGATTGCTCGACCCCGCAACGAGGCATTATTCGCGGAGATCAGCTATCCGCAAGCATCGCCGCGGCGTCGATCATCGCCAAGACCACTCGAGATCGGCACCTGCAAGAGCTGGACCTTGAGTATCCCGGGTACGGCCTCGCTTCTCACAAGGGATATCCGACTCCGGAACACCTCGAGGCGCTCGGGCGTCTCGGCGCGCTTCCGATACATCGGCGGAGTTTCAGACCCGTTCGACTGGCGCTCGGTCTTGATTCCGATCAGCTCTCCCTTTTTGATTAGCTGCGCAAAGCGCCTATACTTCACTCGCCTTTTTTCTACATCAGCAAGCCAAGGAGACTTCGAATGAGCACCACAATGAATCGTCAGTGGCAGGTGGCCGCCCGCCCGGTTGGTCTGATCAAGGAGTCAGATTACCGTTGGTTTGAGGAGCCCGTACCCTCGCTGGAAGATGGCCAGATATTGATCCGAACGCAATACCTCTCGCTCGACCCGGCCAACCGTGGCTGGTTGAACGAGGGCGGGTCGTACATGGCCGAAGTCAAGCTTGGTTCAGTCATGCCTGCAGTTGGGATTGGTGTTGTCGCCGAGTCGAGTCACCCGGGCTTTCAACCAGGCGACCTGGTGCAGGGTATGCTTGGCTGGCAGGAGTACGTAGTGACTACCGGTGAGGGATTCAACAAACTGCCCCAGCTCGGGCTTCCGCCGACGGCGTATCTCGGCCTGTTTGGTCATATCGGGTGCACTGCCTATTTTGGCTTGCTTGAGATTGGACAGCCAAAGGCAGGAGAGACACTGGTCGTCTCGGCGGCAGCCGGCGCGGTAGGCTCGATCGTTGGTCAGATTGGAAAAATCAAGGGATGCCGCGTTGTCGGAATGGCCGGGAGCGATGAGAAATGCCGCTGGTTGGTTGATGAGCTAGGATTCGACGCAGCGATCAACTACAAGACAGAGCCGATCCTTGCCTCTCTTAAGAAGCATTGTCCAAATGGAATCGACGTCTACTTCGAAAATGTTGGAGGCGAGATACTGGATGCGGTGTTGGTGCTGATCAATAACTTCGCGAGGATTCCGTTATGCGGATTAATTTCGATGTACAACTCGACAGAGCGAGTGCCGGGCCCGTACAACTTTGTCAATCTGTTGACCCGGCGAGTGCGGCTTCAGGGGTTTGTCGTGATCGACTATATGGCGCGAGCGCAGGAGGCGATTGCCGAGCTTGGCAAGTGGTATATGGAGGGAAAACTCAAGTATCGAGTCGATGTGGTCGAAGGACTCGAACAGGCGCCGCGAGCCGTCAACAAGCTCTTTGAGGGATCAAACCAGGGTAAGCTGATCTTAAAAGTCGGGAGCTGAGCAGGCACAGATGTCTTCAACTGGAATTGCTTTGTGAGACTGTTTCAACACAAAGGCGCAAAGAAGGACAGAAAGGGAACGGCCTCGGCTCTACGCATTTCTGAGCTAAGATCTCCGAGGAGGCGCCTTCGGCAACGTCATCGTGCAGCGTGACTGCTCCTGTCTTCTCCTCTTTACGTCGTTGCGCCGAAAAGGTATCACAAAGCGATTCCATTGGGTCAGGTGGCTTTAGATGATATCGAAGGTGGTCACGACAGGGTGATCGTCGGCGGTGACTGTCCCGCCGTCCCGGACGCAGAGAGCAGTCTGCATACCCGCAGCACGCGCGGCGTCGAGCTCCGCGGTGACATCGGAGTAGAACAGCACCTCGCTTGCCGCGATGCCCATCGCGCCCGCGATCCTTCGATAGCTTTCCGCCTCTCGCTTCGGTCCGGTGGTTGTGTCGAAATACGAGTCGATAAAGCGCGTCAGGTCACCCGCATTCGAATGACCAAAGATCAGCTTCTGTGCAAGGATGCTTCCGGAAGAGTAGATCGCGATCTTTCTTCCCTCAACCTTCCATCTTTCGAAAGCTCGTGGCACGTCACCGAAGACTATTCCGTGAAGCTCGCCGCTGAGATAACCCTCTTCCCAGATTCTTCCTTGCAGCGCTTTGAGCGCCGTCGATTTCCGATCCTGATCCATCAACCACAAGGCATGGCGCACCGCTGATTCAATATCGCTGTCCGACCATTGCGGTGATTGACCAGATTGCGCGAATTCCATCTCGCACTCTACCCGCAACGCCGCGATATCCTCCCGCACGCTCGCGGTTGAGATTTGCCGGAGGAGGAACTGCTCGAGGTTCCTCCGCACAAAAGGGAAGAGCGTTTGATAGACAAAATCTATAGGAGTCGTCGTCCCTTCGATATCGAGCAGGACGATGCGGACATTGCTCTCGGTCATCAGAAGACCTGTGATGGAACAAACGCTGGGCCCAGACAAATTGGCTGGTAGCCGGTGTCTACTCCGCTCTCTGTATAGTTTGGCGCCCAGCCGGCCGGATCCTTGAAGAGCCTGATCGCGCGGATTTGACGGTCCGCACAGAGATCGAACCAGTGCCACGTTCCCTGCGGAACCCGTATCAGGTCACCGGCCTCGACTTCGATTGCACACACTTCCC
>JBDTUW010000415.1:0-4741 GCA_040007555.1 Acidobacteriota bacterium
CCCGCTGTGGGGTGCGGCTTCGGAGGGCGGGCAGGGACAAGCCCCGCCCCTACGGCCTTCGCGTGAGTCGGTACCGATTCACATCTGAGAAGGGGAAATGTTTCATTCCGATCCGTGATCCTGAGGGATCACATCTTTGCTCCTCAGAAAGATGTGATTGACGCCAATTGAACGCTACGAGCCAGGTGCGAAAGCTCAAGTACCACATCGCTGCCACTGTCGACGGGTTCATTTCGCGTGAGGACGGTTCATTCGACTGTTTTCCCACGGAAGGTGAGCATGTGAGTGACTATCTCGCATCGCTCAAGGAATACGGCGCGGTTCTCATGGGTCGCAAGACCTACGAGGTAGGTCTGCGGGTCGGAGAGATCGACCCATTCCCCTTCCTGAAGAGTTACGTCTTCTCGCGCACCATCGGGGAGAGCCCGAACCCGCGCGTCGAGATCATCCGCGAGAACGTAGCAGACTTCGTCAGGCAGCTCAAAAGCGAGGCAGATCGGGACATCTATCTATGCGGCGGCGCGGGGCTGGCGACGGAGTTGTTTCGGGCAGACCTGATTGACGAAGTCATCCTCAAGCTTAACCCACTGCTGCTCGGATCAGGCATACGGCTGTTAGCGGAAATTGGCAGACACATCGACCTCGAGCTGATCGGCAGTAGCGTCTACAAAAGCGACGTCGTCCTGCTTTTGTATCGCGTAAAGAAGTGAACCATGACCAACAGCATTCGCTGGACAATGGGTGTGCTCGCGATGAGTGCAAGACCGCTCTTCGCCCGCCCTACGGGCTGCGGCATTGATCGCAAAACATGGGCCGTCTCTGCGGGATTTGGCACTTCAGAAATGCTGGCGTTCGGGAGGAACGCAACTATGAGAAGAAGACATTTGACGTGTACGCTCTTGCTGCTTTTCGCGTCGCAGTTTCTGCCCCGGGCACACGGTCAACAGACAAAGCTCACCGAGCAACAGGCATATGAGACAGGCAAGCAGGCGTACGTCTACGCGTATCCAATCGTGCTCATGGAGCTGACGAGACGGGTTTTCCTCAATCGCGGTAACGCACTCAACCAGTTCAATCACGCCAGGGCATTTCCTCCACCACAGGCGAGGGCCGTCATTCGACCAAATGTCGACACGCTGTACTCGACAGCCTGGCTCGATCTTTCTCGCGAACCGCTGATACTTTCCGTACCAGATACTGCGGGTCGATATTACCTGCTGCAGTTTCTCGATGCCTGGACGGAAACATTCGCAGTTCCCGGACCGCGGACCACAGGGACGAAAGCTGGCCGATTCGGCATCACAGGCCCAGACTGGAAAGGAAAACTGCCCGCGGGGGTGCAGGCAATCAAGGCACCAACAAACATGGTCTGGATCATCGGACGGACACAGACTAACGGCGTCGCCGACTATGGCGCCGTGCAACAGATTCAGAGCGGGTTTCAGCTTTCACCGGCGACTGGCGGCAACACGCCAGGTTCTTCTCAACCGCCAACGCCCATTGATCGAATGACCAACGTGGGTACCACTCCACCTCAACAAGTAGCGGCAATGGATGCAACGACTTTCTTCAAGACGTTCGCCGAATTGCTGAAGAGCAATGCGCCCCACGCTGGTGACGGGCGAATGCTGGCAAAACTGAAATCGATTGGAATTGAGCCGGGAAAGGATTTCGACGCGGGAGTGCTTGGTCCGCAGGCGATGACTGGTTTGGAGCGAGCTGCCAAAGACGCCCTAAGTCAGCTTACGGATAGCTTCATGAAGGACCGGCAGATGACGAATGGCTGGGGATTTCGGATGGATAAGGTCGGGACGTACGGGACATCTTACCAGGAGAGAGCCGCTGTCGCTTTGTTTGGGCTTGGTGCGCTCGCGAAGGAGGATGCCATCTACGGAACCGCCGACGTTGACGACGAGGGCAAGGCGCTCAACGGAAGCAACCGTTATGTAATTCACTTCGAGAAGAATGCGCTGCCACCAGTGCGAGCTTTCTGGTCAGTGACCCTATATGGACCGGATGGATTCTTTGTGGAGAACTCGAGCAAGCGCTATGCGCTCGGCGATCGGGATAAATTGGTCTATAACCAGAACGGGTCGCTGGATATCTACATTCAACGAGACAAACCCGACGGTGCCACTGAGGCGAACTGGCTGCCGGCGCCGGAGGGTGCATTCAATTTGTCGATGCGCCTCTATTGGCCGAAACCAGAGGTATCGAAGGGTACATGGAGGCCGGCGGCAGTCAAGCGTGTTCGGTAAGGCCGCAGAGCCCCTCTCGGGCAGTGGGACCGCGTTGCGCCTCCGCGCCGCTGCGTTAAGAGTGATCATAGAAGACGCGCCTCGGCAGGCGATTCGTGACGAGAATACCCGCCCTGATCCTCTACAATTTAGGTCGCGTGTGCAGGACAGGAACAATTCGAGAACACCAGGAAGGGGCTCAACGGAATGCCATACATCAGCGTTGGTAAGGAGGAGTCAGGCAACACAGATATTTACTACACGGACTGAGGCAGTGGCCAGCCAGTAGTTTTCAGCCATGGCTGGCCATTGAGCGCGGACGCCTGGGACGACCAGATGTTCTTCCTCGCATCCAATGGCTATCGGTGTATCGCCGACGTGGACATGGACGATCGAGCCAGCCCTGCAATGGCAACGACTCAAGCGAAGTCTCACTCCTTCGCAGGAGCGAGTGCCTTCAAACTCGCTCGGTCAAGCGGTCCGGCGTGGCTACGGCCGCGCTCGCATACGGCACGTCCATTTGAGTTATCTTGCGAAAGTGATAACCGAGAGCAGCCAGTCTGACTGCTTCCGCAAACTTCGTTCGATGCCTCATCAACGCGGCTCGTAAATAGCTCCAGAAAGCGCGGCGTGCGTTGTCGCGTATTCCAAGCGCCACGACGACACGCCCGAGCGTCAGCACATCCGCCAGGAGCCCGGTCCTCCTCGGCTCCGGTGAGCTGACAATTACCCGCTCCAAACTCCGCAACGCTCGATTGTAGTATTCACCCGGGCTGTAGATCGTTCGCAGGATTGCCTGGTAGCCGGTAATCAACCGGGTGGCGTCCATCTTCGGTATAAAATTCAGTGAGCCGTCGGTATTATTGCCGCTGCTCTCTGACCGCAAACGTCCTTCGCGGTTGAGCCGTCGCCACAACTGCGTGTCGGGCAGCGCATTGAGTAATCCCACCATCGCCAGTGGAATCGCACTCGCCTGGATAAACTCAATTTGCCGCGCAAAGATGTCTTCGGGATCGTTGTCAAATCCCACAATGAAACCCGCCATGACCTCCATGCCATAGCTCTGAATCTTCCTCACAGATGTCAACAGGTCACTTCTTGTATTCTGGCCTTTTTGAGCTTCAATCAGGCTTGCTTCGACTGGTGTCTCGATCCCGAGGAAGACTCGCCGAAATCCCGCACTTCTCATTCCTTCGAGGAGTTCCGTGTCGTCGGCGAGATTGACGCTGGCTTCGGTGATGAAGGAAAACGGCTCGCCATGCTTTAGCGACCAGTCAGCCAGCACCGGCAATAGCTTTTTGACGTTGCGCTTGTTGCCGATAAAGTTGTCATCCACGATAAAGACCATCCCGCGCCAGCCCAGGCTGAACAGCACATCCAGCTCGGCGATCATCTGCTCGTTACTCTTGGTTCGCGGGACTCGGCCATAGATCTCGATGATGTCGCAGAACTCACATTGAAACGGGCAACCGCGCGAAAACTGCACCGACATGGCGCTGTAGCGCTTCAGATTTGCCAGCTCAAAGTCGGGGAGCGGCGTCGTTGAGAGCGCGGGGCGTTCGGCAGCCTGATAAATGCGCTTCGTTTCACCTCTCTCGAGGTCCCGGACAAATTCCGGTAAGGTCGTTTCCGCTTCTCCGAGAAAGATATGATCCGCAAGAGGCAGGTCTGTCGAACTCGTTGTCGCGTATGGGCCGCCCACCACAACAGTTTTACCTTGTGTCTTGCAAGCGGCGATCACGTCTTGAAGCGAATCTTTCTGCGCAATCATGGCGCTCACGAAGACCATGTCTGCCCAGCCAATATCAGCCTCTTTGAGCGGCTGAATGTTCATATCGATCAGTCTTCGCTCCCATTCTTCCGGGAGCAGCGATGACACCGTCAGCAGCCCGAGGGGCGGAAATGCTGAACGCTTGCCCTCGAATGAAAGCGCGTGACTGAAACTCCAATAGGTCTCCGGGAACTCTGGATAAATAAGCAGCGTCCTCATGAAAAGCTCTCTTCTCCTTTGAATGTCTCTGAAAAGCTTGCGATCGCGGCTGACTCCGAATCAAAAATCTCAAAAACGCTCATGAGATGCGTAATGACCAGTAGCTGCTGCAGCCGGTCCTTCATGTGGAGCAGCTTGACTTGTCCGTCCACTTTTCGCAAAGCTCGATGAACAGCAATCAGCTCTCCCAGCCCACTGCTGTCCATGTAGTCTACAGCCGCGAGGTTGAGAATCAGCTTGCGGACCCCCGCCTCAACGGCGGCCTCGGCCTGCTTCCTGAATAATACGTTGCCCTCAAGCGCGAGTCTGCCGTCAAGCTCCATGATTGTGATATCGCCGAGTATTCGCTCAAGAACCGTCATCAGGGTTCCTCTTTCAAGCCCTGCGCCGCCGCCAACGCGGAAATTGGTGGAGGATAAATGAATCCCCCCAACGGACCTTCCGTTTGGGGGGATTCCAGATAGCGCCGTCAAAATCGGCCTCCTCAGAAAACGCCGGTTGGGGAACACGAAGA
>JBDTUW010000416.1:0-4707 GCA_040007555.1 Acidobacteriota bacterium
TGAAGTATTGACAGGAGCAGGGGGCAGGGACAGCAAGGACTGTCAGGGACTGTCAGGGACTGTCAGGGAATGCAGCCGCCGCAGGAACATCGATGAGAGGAAATATGGGATCGGCAACAACCGGGAAACTAAGAGGCCCTCAGGAGAATGCTACCGCGTCCCTGCATTCCCCGCATTCCCTGTTGTCTCTTTCCAGATCAGATCGAATTATTTCCCTATGATGGGCGACGCGGAAAACAACAATTCGACATCAACTGCCAGGCGCGCCCTCCGCGCTTTGCAGGAACTGCAGGCGAAGCTTGCCAGCCTCGAGGAGGCCCAGCGCGAGCCGATAGCGATTGTCGGTATGGGTTGTCGTCTTCCCGGTGCGAGAAATGTCGCCGACTTCTGGGAGATGCTTCGCGAAGGCCGCAATGGCATCACTGAAGTGCCCGCCGACCGCTGGGATGTTGATGCCTTTTTCACGGTCGATCCGAGGGCACGCGGAAAGATCGCCAGCAGATGGGGCGGATTTGTCGACGGACTCGATCGCTTCGATGCCCAGTTCTTTGGCATCTCGCCCCGCGAGGCGCCCCATGTCGACCCGCGTCAGCGGTTGATGCTTGAGGTGACCTGGGAAGCGCTCGAAGATGCAGGGATTCCTCCGTCATCGCTTGCAGGCACCCAAACCGGCGTCTTCGTCGCTGCGCTCAGCAATGACTACGACTTCATCATCTGCCGCGATTACAAACGGCTAACTTCGTTTACGGGCGCCGGAACAGCCAACAGCATCGTTGCCAACAGAGTCTCGTACTTTTTAGATCTGCGAGGCCCGAGTATTGCACTCGATACCGCGTGCTCTGGCTCGCTGCTGACGATAGAGCTGGCATGCCGCAGTCTTCGCACTGGCGAGAGTTCGCTTGCGATTGCGGGCGGCGTTAGTGTCAATCTGCTTCCACGCGGCGATATCTTCTTCTCACAGGCAGGCGCGCTTTCACCTGACGGGCGCTGCCAGGCGTTCGATTCGCGTGCCAACGGCATCGTTCGCAGCGAAGGCGCCGGTGTGGTCGTCCTCAAACCGCTCTCACGCGCTCTTGCCGATCACGACCGCATCTACGCTCTCGTTCGCGGTGGTGCTACCAATCACGATGGACGGAGCAACGGGATCATGGCGCCAAGCGGGCTCGCACAGGAAGCGATGCTCCGAGAAGCCTACCGGCTTGCTGGCGTTTCACCGGCAAGTGTCCAGTTTGTTGAGACGCATGGAACCGGCACACCTCTTGGCGATCCGATCGAGGTCAAGGCGCTTGGAAACGTGCTTGGCGAAGGGCGACCGGCTGATCGACCCTGCGTGCTCGGTTCAGTCAAGACAAATCTCGGACATCTTGAGTCTACGGCAGGAGTGGCCGGCGTCATCAAGACAGCGCTCGCACTGCATCACCGCCAGATACCAGCGAATCTTCATTTCGTGGAACTCAATCCGCTGATCACGCGTCCGGATTTTCCGCTGACAGTGCAAACAGAGTTGACGGCGTGGCCAAGCGAAGACGAGCCACTGATTGCCGGAGTCAGCGGCTTTAGCTTTGGCGGGACCAACGTGCACCTCGTGCTCGAGGAAGCACCAGCGAGAACTTCGATTGCACTCAAAGAAGGCCGAAAGGAGAAGGACGATCTCTACGTACTGCCACTTTCGGGCCGCAGCCCAGCAGCGCTTCACGGTCTTGGTCAGGAGTATTTGCGATTTCTTGAGGCGCCAGACTCCGCCGACCGAGTGATCGATATCTGTTACACCGCTGGAGCGCGGCGAAGTCATCACGACTATCGGCTGGCAGTCATTGGAAGGAGTACTAGAGAGATGTCGGGCCGCCTTTCCGCGTGGTTGAACCCGACGAGCGATGGCGAGGTGGCCGAAGGCGATGTCGATGGACACGTCATTGAAGGCCGAGGAGGTCGCGAAGGTGGCGTGCGTCTTGTCTTTGTGTTTTCGGGTCAGGGGTCTCACGCCGCGGGCATGGGCCTCGAGTTGTTCGAACGCGAAAGCGTCTTTCGCGATGCGCTCAATGAACTCGACGTGCTTTTCAGCAGACATGTCAGCTGGTCGCTCACTTCGGAGCTCTTTGAGTCTTCAGACAGATCGAGGCTCAACGAAACGGATATCGGTCAGCCAGCGATTTTCGCAGTGCAGATGGCGCTCTTCGCTCTCTGGCGATCATGGGGTGTGATTCCCGCCGCGGTAGTTGGGCAGAGCCTGGGCGAGGTCGCGGCAGCGTGTGCCTCGGGCGCGCTGAGTCTCGAAGACGCCGTCAGCGTTGTCTTCCATCGCAGCAGGCTCATGAAGGCGACGGCTGGAAATGGATTGACCGCGGTCGTGGGCTTGCCGCCGGCTGAAACGGATGTGGAATTGGCGCGGTTCAATGGGAGCCTTTGCGTAGCGGGCAGCAGCGGTCCGACCTCGAGTGTGGTCTCGGGCGCGCCGCGAGCAGTCAGAATGCTTGTTGAAAGACTTGGTTCAAGGAATGTCTTTTGCCGCGTCATCGACAATGTTGATGTCGCCTTTCACAGTCCTCAGATGGAACCGCTCAGCGCCGATCTGGAGACAGCGCTGCAGGGGATTTGTCCTCAATCGAGTGGTATTCCCTTTTATTCGACAGTCACCGGCGGCCGTCTCGAGGGCAGTGAGCTCGGGGCGCGGTACTGGTCACGAAACTTGCGCGAGCCGTTTCGGTTCTCAGAGGTGGTGGGGCAACTGATCGGCCTTGGCTACGATAGTTTTCTCGAGATCAGCCCGCATGCGGTGCTCTCTGGCGCAGTCAGGCAGTCGCTGATGCACGCTGGCTCCGACGGTGCAGCGATCCCTTCTCTCGTTCGCGGCGACGGTGAGGGAGCATGCCTGCGGCAGGCACTGAGTAGGCTTTACGTAGAGGGCTATGACGCCGATTGGCGCCGTCTGTACGATGAGAGCGCTCGACTGACTGGCGTACCCGGCTATGTGTGGCAGCGGGAGCGATATTGGCATGATCAGATCGAGGGAGGTGGTGGAAGGCGCGACTCAAGTCTGTCAAGGATGGTGGGTGATCATCCGTTTGTGAGCGCGAGCCTCCGCTCAAGCCTCGGATCCGGACAGTTCTTCTGGGAGACAGAGGTTGGCGTTGACGATCTTCGTTACTTAAAGGATCACCGGATTCAGGGTGCGCTTGTCATTCCGGGTGCCGCCTATCTAGAGATGGCTCTGTCGGCGGTGGCGCAACTCTTCCCAGGCGCAGGGGCGACAATCGAGGAGGTGGATTTTGATCGAGCGATGATAATCGCCGAGGATGATGTGAGAACGGTGCAGCTCGTGCTCAATCCATCAAAAGCGGGTGAGGTCTCTTTCAAAGTGTTCAGCGCGCCGATCGGTCAGGGAGTCAGCGGCAGCGAGAAATCTGTGTGGACAGAGCACGCGGCCATGAGAGTGCTTGTTGATCAAAGCGGAGATGGCGGAGATGGCGGAGATGGTTCTCGCCACGTCCCTCTCGCGGAATTGAAGGCACGGTTTACGGAAGAGCTCGATGCGGATGAGCATTACCGCGAGATGGAATCCCGTCAGTTCACCTTCGGGCCGTCATTTCGAGCGATTCGTCGCCTTTGGAGACACGGTGATGAGGCCCTGTCCCTTGTTGAACTGCCTGCTTCGCTTACCTCTGATTCAGCGTCGTATCAGGTACACCCAGTGCTCATCGATGCGGGGTTTCAGACCATCGCTGCGACGCTTTCGAGAGCCGGCGGTGAGACGTTCCTTCCCCGGAGCGTCAAGCACCTTCGCGCATTCACTCGCTCCGCCTCGAGTCTGTGGTGTCACGTCAGGATCGAGCCTTCAACGGGTCACGACGAAACGCTTGTCGCAGAGATAGACCTCATCGACGAAGCTGGAAACGTCGTCGTCGAGATTCAAGGTCTTACCCTCAAGCGGCTGGATAGTTCCAGCAATGAGGCCGATGTCAGGGATAGCCTTTACGAGATCAATTGGCGACTTCATCCGGCCCAGGAATCGTCGAGTTCGAGAGCGAGCGGGCAGTGGCTGATTCTCGGTGATCGAGGCGGACTGGGTGAGGCGATCGCCGCCCGGCTGGCTGAAACTGGCGACGCATCTCTGGTGCTGCACTCCGATGCGAGAGCTGAACTGGAGGCAGTGGTCGGTGGTCAGGGGGCAGGGGCCAGTGATCAGAGAGCGACTGTCGATGGGCAGCCTCCCCTTCTGGGTGTCATTAATCTGTGGGGTCTCGATATCGCGCCGTTTGAAGGTGATGGGTTGGCCGGTCTCGATCTCGCTCAGGAGCTTGGACCATTAAGTGGTCTGGCGGTTATTCGCGGACTGTCGCGGCAGGAGTCGCATGCTGCGACAAAGGTCTGGATGGTGACGCGCGGCGCACAGGCAATTCGCAACGATCGAGTGGCAGTGCTGCAGAGGGGTATTTGGGGTTTGGGACGCGCGCTCGCGGTCGAGCACCCGGAGTTGTGGGGCGGGTTGATCGATGTCGATCAGGATCGTGATCTCGATCGAACGGCGCGCGAAATATGCCGCGAGTTGTTGAGGTCTGATGAGGAGAATGAAGTTGCGTGGCGCGATGGAGAGCGATTTGTGCCAAGGCTGGTTAAGTGGGAGGAGAGGCCTCCCGAAGCCGTGGAATGCCGCGCAGACAGCAGTTATCTGGTGACTGGCGGTCTCAGTGGGCTTGGACTGGAAGCGGC
>JBDTUW010000417.1:0-4705 GCA_040007555.1 Acidobacteriota bacterium
GCTGAGATGTCTACGAGAACTGCCCCGTCCGCATCGACTTCGACGCTCAGGGTCATTTCAGCGAGGGGAGCCATGACCGGCTCCTGCCGGCTTCGCTTGAGTGAAAGCAGGAGTTGCGAATCGATCTTCTGTTGGGCGGGGCTGCGCGATTCCTTCTCGGCTGTGAGTGCCTCGATCTGACGCACTGCGCGATCTCTGATCCTGACGGGCTCCTGTGCTTCAGCGGACTTGCCGGGAGCATTGTAGAACCAGATCGCCGCACATAGGGTTACGAGAGCAAGCAGAATGATTCGTAGTTTTCTATGATCAGTATGATTGGACCCTGGCTTACGGTTCGCACTGGAAGAGTTGATTTTGGAATGATATTTAGACTTGGAATGAGACTTGAATTGAAACATGGGTACATCCTTTCTGGTGGCGTGGATAAGGTTGATTCATGGACGTCGCGAAGCCGTGGGAGCTTCCGCCGGGCTTCATCCGAAGGTTGGATCTGCCGGAGCGTTGGCTTGTCAGGCCACCACTCATAGACAGCTCATGTGGGAAATGTTCTGACATGGGTCAGCTCCTCGTCGACCGTTTACGGTTCGTAATCGAAAAGTTGCGAGGGAGATTGCGGGAGCGTCTTCGGGGATGCCGGCTGAAGCGACCCCTAGCTCAATCTCCGCTCCGCCGGAGCGAGATGCGCGAACCGTCGATGTGGCTGCTCGTGTCGGTGAAGATGGAGACAGCCTGGCTGAGTTCAACGCCGGGATTCTATGCCAATCGGTCGATATGTCAAGAAAATTCTCAGCGGAATCTCGGGGACTACAAGGCAAGGTGATCGCCGTCAGTTCTTACTCTTCTCGGCGTCTGCCACAAGCAAGTCTGCGATTCCGGTCGCAACTTGCGCAATGGTCATTTCTGCATTTATGTAGACGCGAAGGGCTGCTTCACGATAGAAGTCAAGGCGATCGGTATACCGACCGAAGGCGGTCTCGCGGTTCGGAGCGAGCGGGCGGCTGATCCCGTCGCACAGTATGCGATGCCAGCACACTTCAAAGGGAACATCGAGCCAGATGATCACACCGCGTGCGGCCATCAGCCGGCGATTGGCGGAATCGAGCACAACACCGCCCCCAGTCGCAACCACGGGGTTAGCCAGTTCGCTGGCGTTCCGCAATGCCGCACTCTCCAGGCGCCGGAACTCGGGCTCGCCGCTGATGCCGATCAAGTCGGCAATCGAGCTGCCCCAAGCCCGCTCGATCTCGTGATCGAGGTCAACAAAAGGTCGCAGCAGCATCGATGCCAGGTGTGCACCGACCGCGGTCTTTCCACTCGCCATGAAACCAACAAGAAAGAGCGGCAGGTTTTCAACATGAGTTGAGATCATGACGACTCTGTGATCGACGCGCCGCTCGCGTTCAAAAGATCGAAGAACTCAGGAAGCGACACCGCCGCCGCATCCGCACCCCTGATTGTCGTGTCTCCCTTTGCTATTAACCCGGCGACGGTAAATGCCATGGCGATCCGATGATCGCCAAACGAGCTCAGCTCGGCGCCTTTGAGCTGCTGAGGACCACGCAATTCAAATCCGTCATCAAACTCATCCATCTCAACACGCATGCGGCGAAGGTTATCGACAATCGAACGGATGCGGTCGCTCTCCTTCACCCGTAATTCGCCGGCACCTCGGACGGTAAACTTTCCGTCAAGCTGCGTTGCCGCAACCGCAAGAATCGGTATCTCGTCGATCAGATTTGCGATGATCGCGCCGCTCAGGAGCAAGTCCCCGGAGAGACTCGATGTTCTGGCGACGAGGTCCGCCACCGCCTCGCCGTGAGCGGATCTCTGGTTCTCTATCTGGATGTCGCCCCCGACCTGCAGCAGGACATCAAGCAAAGCCTTTCGCGACGGGTTGACGCCGATGTGCTTGAGCCGGATTTGGGAATTTGGAACCAGCAGTCCAGCGACGAGAAAAAAAGCAGCTGACGAGATATCGCCCGCGACGACGTAGTCACCAAGAGGACGCAGGCTGGCACTCCTCGTGACCGAGATGCGCGTGCCCTCATCAAGTCCCTCGACTGTCAGTCGCGCCGAACACTCGCGCAGCATGATCTCCGTATGATCGCGTGTTGGCGTGGTTTCGACGACCGTGGTTGTCCCGTCGGCGAAAAGGCCGGCGAGTAGCACGGCCGATTTTACCTGAGCGCTGGCGACCGGGGGGATGTAGACTATTGAATGCAGCGCACCGCCCGCGATCTTGAGCGGAGCAAACTTACCCTCGCGCGCCTCAACTGTGGCGCCCATGCGGATCAGGGGATCAATGATGCGTTGCATCGGGCGCTGGCGCAGGCTCTGGTCTCCATCGATGATCGTGGGAAATGGTTGGCCGGCCAGAATTCCAGAGAGCAGTCGAATGGTGGAGCCCGAATTGCCGGAATCCAGTGGGCCAGCGGCGGGATGCAAACCCGCAAGACCGACTCCTTCGACTGTGATGGCGTCAATCCCGATCTCGAATTGCGCGCCCATTGCAAGCAGGCATGCGATTGTATTCTGACAGTCCTGTGCTGAAGAGTAGTTGATGAGGTATGAAGTGCCGGAGCTGATGGCGGCGATCATGGCCGAGCGGTGCGAGATGGATTTGTCGCCGGGAACGCGGAATTCACCTTCTAACGCGCGGCAGGAACTGATACGAACGTTGTGGACAGGGGACGGACGCACTTGTGTGGGCATTTATTCAAAAAAATGGAGAATAATCACGTTTATGAATTGTTGGATGATCGCCAGGCAACTTTACCGTGTGATCACCCGTCGACGGGCCGAGCCGCCCGAGCGCTTGTCTTGACAGCAATTTAAGCGCTGTGTTACACAGTCCTCGGCCTGACTGCATTCGCTGAGACTGGACTCGCGAGCATCTTAGCATACTCAATAAAGGAACGCCCGGCGTATGATGTTAGCCGAAAATGTGGTTGAACTCACGATAGCGAGCCACCTGGATTTTATAGATCTGGTAACGGCACTGACCGACAACATCACCCACATGGTCGGCTTTGACGAGGAAGCCGCCTACTGGATCAACATGGCTGTGCGCGAATCTGTCGCGAACGCGATTGAACACGGAAACAAGTATGACCCGCAGAAATCGGTTGATATCCGATTTACCGTTGGCGTCGACGCGCTTCGTGTCACCGTTCGTGATTTCGGGGAAGGATTCGATCCCGGTACGCTGCCGGACCCGCTTGATCCGAATAATCTACTGAATCCCGCCGGACGTGGCATTCTGTACATGCGGACCTTTATGGATAACGTCGAATATGCACGACACCCGGAAAGCGGGATGGTCGTCTCGATGACCAAACGCCGAATGCCCAAAAAGACCGACGAAGGAGACCAGAGGCAAGATGCAGTTAGAAATTAAAGAACGCTCCGTCGGTGATGTGGTTATCCTCGAACTCCAGGGCCGAATCACCATCGGGGAGGGAAGTGTCCAACTCCGCGATGTCGTCAGCGGCCTCCTCAACGACAATCGCCAGCGCATCATCCTTAATCTGGAGGGCGTTTCATACGTCGACAGCTCCGGTATTGGCGAACTCGTCTCCCGCTACACAACCACCAAAAATCAGGGCGGTCAGCTGAAACTCCTCAGGCTCCCGAAGAAAATCAAAGACCTGCTCATGATCACCAAACTGCTGACGGTCTTTGAGATCTATGAGGACGAGGAGACGGCACTCTCCACCTTTAAGTAGTTGCCAGTTGACAGTTGACAGTTGCCAGTTGTCAGTAGTCAGTTGTCAGTTGTCCACTTCCAGCTGCGACCTGTGTTGCCGGTTACCGGTTTTCAGCTGTAAATAGTCGCGTGCACAGGCAATATCTGCGTCGGAACTGGCAACTGACAACTGGCAACTGGCAACTGACAACTTCCTAGGGGAAGATACCAAGTTCAGCATAGGAGCGCGCCACCTTATCGATCGCGTTGACGAAGGCGGCAGTGCGCAGACTTCCGATCTCAGGTCTTCGCCTGCGTATCTCGAGGATCTCCTGATACGCAACAGCCATTGTTTCCTCTAAACCTGAGTTCACCAGGTCAAGCTCGTCAGCGCCGTGAACCAGCGCGGCTCGCTCGCTCTCACTAAACTGATGCCCGGTCGCTGTCTCGATCGCCTGCAGCAACCGCCGCTCTTCCGCCTCCTCATAGCGCTTCCCCATCCTCCCGAACCGGACGTGCGAGAGATTCTTCAGCCACTCGAAGTACGAAACGGTGACGCCGCCGGCATTTGCGTAGATGTCAGGTATGATCAATATTCCCTTACGAATAAGGATCTCCTCAGCTTCGGGAGTTGTCGGGCCGTTTGCGCCCTCCAGCACGATCTTCGCCCGGATTCTGTCGGCATTACCCAACGAGATCTGATTCTCGAGCGCAGCCGGAATCAACACATCGCATTCAAGTTCAAGTGCCTCCGCGCTGCCGAGGTTCGTTGCTCCCGGAAAATGGAGAATCGACCCGGTTGCCTTCCGGTGGTTGAACACAGCCTCCTCGTTGACCCCCGCAGTATTGTAGATGGCCCCTTCGCGCTCAGCGATCGCAATGATCGTTGCGCCGCCTTCGCGGCAGAACTTTGCTGCGTGATAGCCGACATTTCCCAGCCCCTGAACAACAATGCGTTTTCCCTCCACGCCTGAAACCTCAGCACGGCAAGCCGGGCGTCCGACAATTTGCTCTCGGTCG
>JBDTUW010000418.1:0-4699 GCA_040007555.1 Acidobacteriota bacterium
TTCTTTGGTGGATTTACCATCCAGGCGGGTCGGACGGTCAATATTGGTTCAGCGCTCTTCAATCTGGTGAACCCGGACAAGATGGAGGCGAAGTGCTTTGTCCTCGAAAAGGATGCTGGTGAGCTTCGCAAGGACGAGCGGGTAACGTTCACCCTCGACCCGTTCCCCGGCCGGCAGTTTACCGGCACGGTGAAGACGATCGACAATCTCGCCCGCCCGATCGAACGCGACTCTCCGGTGAAATACTTTCAGACGATCATTGCGATCGGCAAAAACGAGGCGTCTGTTATGAAGCCGGGTGTGAAGCTCAAAGCCGAAATCACCGGCGGCGATCTAAAGTCCGTTATCGTCGTGCCACGCAGCGCGGTAGTCAAGAAAGACGGAGACTTCATCGCGTACATCCAGAGCAAACCGGGTCAGTTTGAACCCGTCAAAGTCAAATTGGGTCAAGGCGATTTGATTCAGGTAGTCGTCACAGAAGGTCTCGAGGCAGGGCAGATACTCGCGCTCAATCCACCCGATGTAAAGCGCACTACCAAATCCGGGAGCAAGGCTGAAAAGTGAAATATGTTACTGAGATCAGTCACGCGTTCGGCAACCTCTATTCGCATAAGTTGCGGACCTTTCTCACCATGCTTGGCATGATCTTTGGTGTCGGGGCAGTAATCGCGATGCTCTCAATTGGCGCCGGAGCGGAAAAGGAGAGTTTGAGGCTGATCGATACGATGGGCCTGCGCAACATCATCGTCAAAGATCGCGAGTTCAAGGACGAGGATTTGAAGAAGGTGCGCGAGAACTCGATCGGACTGGCGTTACGGGACGTAAAAGCAATCTCTGCGGTCACACCCGATATCGAGGGTTACGCCGCGCGAAAACGTATCAAGACTTTCCAGGTATTCTCATTCAAAGGCAAGAGCGACGATTCCAACGTCATCGGAGTAACGCCATCCTACTTTCATCTTGCGCGGTATGACCTGGCCGAGGGCAGCTTTCTCTCCGAGATTGACCAGAGTGACTTTGAACAATTCTGTGTCATTGGCTCTCGTGTCAAACAGAAGCTTTTTGGCACCGAGCCCCCCATCGGCCAGACGCTGAAGATCGATAAGGCGTGGTTCAGAGTTGTTGGAGTACTGGCGGACAGCAATCTGACAAAGGATGAGTTTGAGGGCGTCAAGCTCCAGGATTTCAGCAATGACATCTTCATTCCGCTCGCTACCGCGTTAAAGAAATTCGAACTCAAACGTTTCGAATCGGAGCTTGACGAGATCGTGCTCAGCATGAGGAATACGGATGCACTGAAGTCGAGCGCCGTGCTCGTCAGCCAGTTGCTTGCGACGACGCATGGAAATGCTGACGACTATTCGATAATTGTACCGCGCGAATTGCTTGAACAGAATCAACGGACGCAGCGCATCTTCAATATCGTTATGAGTTGTATTGCGAGCATCTCCTTGCTTGTCGGTGGAATTGGGATCATGAACATCATGCTGGCCAATATCCTCGAGCGAACGCGAGAGATCGGTGTGAGAAGGGCGATGGGGGCGCGGCGCCGGGACATCTGGCGGCAGTTCCTGATTGAGGCGCTGTCGATCAGCTTCGCCGGCGGTCTGATAGGTGTGCTGTTTGGATTCGCAGCTTCGCGCCTGGTGGCGGTCTATGCCGATTGGAATACGGTAGTCACCGGGGCATCGATCGCGATGTCGTTTGGAGTCTCTGCCGCAGTAGGGCTGATATTTGGATTGTACCCCGCTGTGAGGGCCTCACGGCTGGATCCGGTTGAGGCACTGCGTTACGAGTAGATCGACAGGGCAAGTCCCAAGGAAAGTTGGGGCTGTTTGAGGCCCGGCGCAGACGCAGGCCTCTCCTCAATCCCCCCAACGGCAGTTGGGGGATGTTTTAAGGTCCAGGCTACATCGCTGGTGCCAGCCTCTCCCAAATCCCCCCAACGGCAGTTGGGGGATCGTTAAGGTTCAGCCTTTGGGATGTGCCCGCTCGACTGCTCCGTGGCGTAGGCTGGACTTTAACAATCCCCCAACTGCCGTTGGGGGGATTCAGGGAAGTCAGCAGCCTTTTGTGTAGGCTGGATTTTAACGATCCCCCAACTTCCGTTGGGGGGATTGTCTTACTCTCCTGGTGGAGTTTTGCCAATTACGACTTTGATCACACACTATCGACAACTGACAACTGACAACTGACAACTGACCCCTGATGCTTTCAGCCACCGCCGTCGCAAACTTTCTCGCCTGCCCCCATCTGACAACGCTCGACCGCGCGGCAAAGGAAGGCGAGCTTAAGCGACCCTTCTTTGATGATCCCGAGGTAGACCTGCTCCGTATCCTCGGCATCGAACACGAAGAGAATTATCTGCGACACCTGCGCGAGGATAGTCAACTCGATGTCGTCTTGATCCCAAAAGGTACCCACTCGGCCGAGCTGACCATCAAGGCAATGAAGCAGGGCGCGGCGGCTCTCTACCAGGCCGTCCTCATCGACGGCCCGAGGCTTGGCTACGCCGATTTCCTCATCCGCGTAGACAAACCCAGCGACCTCGGCTTCTGGTCATACGAAGTAGTCGAAACCAAACTTGCACGCTCCACCCGCGTCACCGCTCTCATACAGCTCTGCTTCTACACCGATATCCTCTCAAAGATGCAGGGCGTTGAGCCGGATCTCATGCACGTAGTCCTCGGGCGCACGGCAGAGTCCGAGAAGTTTCCCTTCAAGCGTTACGCCGCGTACTTCCGGCGAGTACTGCGGGACTACAACAACGCCTCAGAGACGCGTGCAGCGACTTACCCCGAACCGACCGAGCACTGCGGCGTCTGCAACTGGGCCATTCACTGCGATGCGCAGTGGAGACGAGATGATCACCTGTCGCTTGTCGCGGGTATCACGCGCCACCAACGAAAGGCACTGGCAGAGATCGATGTCGCGACTGTGGCCAGTCTCGGCGCGCTCTCAGCCCTCCCGCGCCTCGAGCGCGTGGGCGCAAAGTCACTCGAGAACATCAGGGACCAAGCCCGCATTCAGGTTGAGGGACGTGATCAGGGTCGGACACTGTACGAACTGCTCGGCACGGTTGAGCTCAACAAAGGGTTGGCCTCGCTCCCGTCACCTTCGGCGGGCGACATGTTTCTGGACTTCGAGGGCGAACCTTTCGCATTCGATCAGGGACTGGAATATCTCATCGGTGTCGTTACGACTTCGGATGAGCTCAATGGCGCGCCAGTCTATGAGGCGGTGTGGGCAATGGATCCGGGAGAAGAGAAGCGAGCTTTCGAGGATTTTATCGCGAAGGTGATGGAACGCCGGCAACGCGAGCCCGGGATGCACGTCTACCACTTCGCCCCGTACGAGGTAAACGCGATCAAACGTCTTGCAGGACGCCATTCGACGTGCACTGACGAGGTCGATGAGCTATTGCGCGGCGGTGTCTTTATCGATCTCTATCGAGTCGTGCGGCAGTCGCTACGCGCATCGGTCGAGAGTTACTCGATCAAGAGGCTCGAACCACTTTACGACTACATCCGCGAAGTGCCGTTGCGGCGAGCTAACTATGCGTTGAGGAACCTCGGGTTGGTGCTGGCTGCCAGGGAAGGGCGGCGGCTTGATGATGAGCTCCGCAAGGTGATTGCGGGCTACAACCGTGATGACTGTCTCTCGACGCTTCGCTTGCGCGACTGGCTGGAGGAACGACGGATAGAGGTGGCGGCGAAGACATGCGTGGAGGTGCCGAGGCCTCAACCCGAAGAAGACAAGCCGGGCGAAAACCTATCGGAGTATCTCGAGAAAGTGCGTGCTGTCGATGCGGCGCTGAGGAATGGTTTCCCCGACGACGAGGCCACATGGTCAGTGGAGGAGAACGCTCGTGCCTTAATGGGTAGTCTGCTTGAGTGGCATCGCCGCGAGGATAAGTCTGCGTGGTGGGAGTATTTCCGATTGCGCGATCTCTCTACGGATGAGCTGATGGAAGATCAAACTGCGCTCGGTGGTCTTGTCTACCAGGGCATCGTTGGGCAGGAGAAGCGCTCACTTATCCATCGCTACAGCTTTCCCGCTCAGGATTACAAAATCGCTGTGGATAAGGATGTACGGGATCCCGTCACCGAGAAGAGTCCCGGGACGATCGTCGCCATCGACGAAGAGAATTTAACTGTCGACATCAAGCGGGCGGAGAGGTCGGCAGTTCCGCATCCCGCCGGACTGATTCCATGTGACGTAGTCGGCACGAGAGTTCACCGTGAAAGTTTGCTCCGTCTGGGTGAATGGATTGCGGCAAACAAGATTGACGGCCCGGGTCACTTTCGTGCTGCTCGCGACGTCCTCCTGCGTCAGGCGCCTCGCGTAGGCGAAATCGACTTGCGCGTAATGACTGGGGACGGTGTTACGCTTGACGCCGCCAGGCAGATAGCTTTATCGCTCGAGGAATCAGTTCTGCCCGTGCAGGGACCGCCCGGGTCTGGCAAGACTTACCTCGGGGCGCGGCTCGCCGTCGAGCTGATAGCGAACAAGAAGCGAGTGGGAATCACCGCAAACAGTCATAAGGTGATCAGCAATCTTCTAAAAGAGATCTGCGTGGCGGCACACGAGGCGGGAGTTGAGGTCGCGATCGTGCAGAAGGCAGACGACGAAGGCGGATGCGATGCGCCGGTCGTGACGCTGGCAGATGACAATGACCATGTGCTCGAGGCGCTCAAGA
>JBDTUW010000419.1:0-4699 GCA_040007555.1 Acidobacteriota bacterium
GACAACTGACAACTGACAACTGGCTACTTGCAACTGGCAACTGGCAACTGACTGCAACTGACCACTGACCACTCACCACCTATTGAGCACATCGGCTTTGACGACACCGCCCTCTGCGTGAACCCAGATGCTGCCGTCTCCCATCATTGCCTGCCCGTTGCGGCAGAAGACGGCCGCAGGCTCTTCGCCTTGAATCCGCTTGACTACCCTGGCGGTGAATACCTGTCGATACTGGCGCTTCAAGTCATCTACTCTCGTCAGGGTTCTGCCTCCACCGCCGTTAACCCGAAACGGAAAGCGAAGAAGCGGGAGGACGTCGGCTTGACCCGTTTTGGTCGCGGTCTGAAAATCCTTGAAGAACTTTGACAGCTGATCATAGGTGCCACTCTCCATCGGACACCATGACTCTGAGCGCATTTTCCCGTCATCACCAGTCACGACAATATGCTCGGAGGCGCCGGTGCTTTCAATCGTCGCTTGCCCGCCTGGAAACTTGACGACACGTGGCTCGCGGCGCTCCATTCCCGACTCGTTGAGTACTGACTTCACTCTCACCGAGTACGAAGGACTCTTCGCGCGCCCGTCTGCCACAAAAAGAACTGCCAACACTAATCCCACTATCATTGTCGATCGCATTGCCTGGCCTCGCTGTTTCCAGATCGTTATCAATCCCTTGCCTCTTCCCTGCAAGTTTCCTCACCAATGATCACCAGCCGGTCATCTTCAACACTCGATTGTTACCGCTATCCGAAACATAAAGCGCGCCGGAGGGATGCACCATGACTCCGTGCGGGCGGTTCAATTGAGTCTTCAGAGGATCGTCTGAGACTATCAGGGATCCGGCTTCTCCAGTCCCGACGAGATTGACAGTCGTGCCATCCTTTGGGCGAAAGACTCTGATGATGTGGTTTTCGGTATCAGCGATGATGACGTTGTCGGTGCGATCAACGCAGAGATGTTTCGGGCCATTGAGGAACTTCAGTTTCTCGCTAATCGTCGACGGTGCCGGCAACTCATTTCCGGGGCCAAGCAGAGTCCTGATGCGTCCGCTCAAATCGACGACGCGCAGGGCATTTCCCCCTCTCTCGAGGATATAGAGATTACCCTTTGAATCCACAGTTGCGGCGCGCGGATCAACGAGTGGACTGCGGACAGCCTCTTCACTATCCGTGGGCACGCCCTTTTCTCCATTGCCGGCGATCGTCTCGATGACACCTGATTTCAGATCGAGCAGACGGATGCGTCGATTTCGGAGGTCCGTCAAATACAGGCGATCGCCAGCCCGACCGAGCTCCAATGCATACATTTGATTGAATTTTGCGGCTGTCGCCGGGCCACCGTCTCCTCCGTAACCCGCTTCGCCGGTGCCCGCTACAACATCTGCCTTTTGGGTACGGAGACCGATCCGGATAACGCGGTGGTTGAGCATGTCGGCTACATACATCTGATCATCACGGGTGATGACGAGCCCGTGCGGCTCGTGAAACTTCACTTCGCGAGCTGGCAACCCGGCCACAGGTGCAGTCGAAGGATCAGATCCGGCAAATGCGGTGAGACGGCCGGCAGTGTCTACCCTGGTGATCCTCTGGCCACGATACTCACAGATGTACCAGTTGCCCCGGCGATCAAAGCCGACACCGAATGGCTCAGCCAGGCGCGCATCGCGGGCCGGCCCACCGACTTCACCACTTCCACATCCTGCCACGCACTCGATTTTCAGGGCGGTCCTGGGGTGGGGACGCAGCCCGTGCGGAAGCGCCAAGGGAAGTAAAAGAGCTGCGAAAATTACGGCCATTCGCGACATCGCGCAAGTCCTCCAGGAACCGACAGTTTACCTGACCCATCTCCCCAAAGTAGAACTGATCTCCCACTCTCCGCAAACACCGATGCCACAGTCTTCAACAACTCCGTCTGAAATATCAGACATCTCCCTGAGCCGTCTACGTGATTGTCAATGTGGGACATCGCCCGGTTGTGGCCTGGCTTGACATTTCACGAGTTCTCGGGAATTGTAGCGTCATGGCACGCGGCCGGCTACATTTTTCTGCACGCAGCGATCGGGTAAGTCTGTTCGGAGCGCGCGTACTCCATTATTCGCGATCGGATACTCAAGAGCGAGTTATCGCTTGGCGCGGGGCTCTCTCGCCGCAAGCTGGCCGCCGAACTTGGGATGAGTCTTCTCCCGGTCGCTGAAGCCTTGCAGCGTCTCGAAACGGACGGATTGGTTGAGAGTCGCCCTCGGATCGGCACTCGCGTCTGCCTTCCGACCGCTGAGGATATCAGAGAACGCTACGAAGTTCGCGAAGCGCTTGAATCACAGGCGGCCAGACTCTTTGCTGAAAGGGCGACGATTCGCGAGCGTCTCGAGATCGAGACGATGGCCGAGCATATGGATGCGCTCTTCAATCGATGCGCAAGTGGCGATAATGACCCCGAGTTCCTCTATGCTGTCCATAGTCATCATCTACAGCTGCACCTGCGTATCGCCGAATATGGGCGCTGTCGTGCTCTGCGGCAGGCCATCGAGAAAAACCAGATATTGACGTTTAATTGGCTCTACGATGTGGCCGCCAATCGCCCCGCGCTCCCTCCCCGCTTTCATCGCGATCTGATCGAAGTCATCAGTCGCAGCAATCCGGAAGACGCCGATCGTGCCATGCGCACGCACGTCCGTTATGGTCTCGAGAGCGTGATCCTCGCGCTCGAACCCCAAACGAGCGATCACGTCACTGTGGCCGTCGAACAAGAGGCCTAGCAATGGGACTTAACGCAGAGGCGCGGCTCCGGCAGTCGGTGTTGTCTCTGTAATTCGGCGGATAAGGAACTTGCGTACGGGCTCACTCGATGTCAGCGCAAGCGCCCCGCGATAAGACTCCGATGCCTCGACGGTGCGGCCGGCCTGCCGCAACAACTCACCGTGAGTCGCAAACAGTGGATAGTAATTTCGAAGGGCGCGATGGCCGTGTAGCTTTTCCAGTTCACGCAACCCGGCCTCAGCTCCCATCACCCGCGCGAGGGCAACAACTCGGTTCAGCGCCACGACCGGCGACGGATTGCGCCTGAGCAACTCTTCGTAACACGCCAGTACGCGAAACCAGTCGGTTGCATCAAAGGTCTCGGCCAGCGCATGGCAGGACGCTATTTCCGCTTCAAGATGGTAGTCAGTAACCTCATCCCCTCGCGCCGATGATTTGAGGTGCATGAGCCCAAGCCTCAGCAACGATGGATTCCACAAGGAGCGATCCTGTTCAGCAAGAATCAATAGCTCGCCTGCTTTTCCCGCGCGCCCACCCAGGCGCGCCCCTTGAAAAAAGAGAAGCGCCGCCAGAGCGTGCGTCTTGGGGGTCCCGCTGCTCGGATGCGCCGCAAGCAAAGCACTGAGCCGCATCGCCTCGTAACACAAATCAGTCCGCACCAGCTCCTCGCCCTCGAGAGCCGAATAGCCCTCATTGAACATGAGGTAGAGGACTTGAAGGACGGAGTCGAGGCGAGCCGGAAGACTTGCCGGCAACGGCATTGCAAGCGCGATCTGCTTTTCGCGCAGTCGTTGCCGGGCACGCACCAACATCTTTGTCACAGCCGCTTCTCGCGCAAGAAAGGCACGCGCGATTTCACTCGCGCTAAAGCCTCCAACTGTCTTGAGCGTCAGAGCTACCTGACTGTCCGGCGGAATGGCTGGATGACAACACGTAAAGATCAACCGCAGCTGGTCATCCTGCATCTCACGAGTAAAGAGCGTCGAGTGCTCTCGCGAGTCGACGACCAGCTCACGGATAGAATCTGTCAGCGTTTCCTCAGAGAGATTTCTGCGATCATGCCGTACGCGATCGAGCATCCGGTTCTTTGCCACCTGGATGAGCCACGCCAGGGGATTCTGAGGAACAGGTTCGTAGGGCCAGCGCCTCAGCGCGGTCACCAGAGCATCCTGAACCGCATCCTCGACCTGATCGAGGCGCTCGATCCCGAAGATACGGGTTAACGTGGCAACCATCTGCCCGGCATGATGTCGGAAGAGATGATCAACGGAGAGTCGAATCTCTTCCGATCCACTTGAGGACATGTTCTTCCTCGATGTTCGGACCTTTCAGCCGAGCTGGAGCGACAGCCGCTGCCAACCCGGCCCAGGCCCGAACCAGAACTAGTTCATCAATGCATCGATCTCTCTCAGTTCGATGCGTCCACCAAACTTCAGGTGCGGACACTCACGCGAAATGCTGACCGCCTCATCATAGTCGGCGGCTTCGATGATGAAGTAACCACCCATGATCTCTTTCGCCTCAGCATACGGGCCGTCAACGACACGAACCTGATTATTGACCGTCGACAAATGGCGGCCGCCCTCGTCCTTGAGTTTTTCGCCACCCGCAAAACGGCCTTCCGTGACAAGCTTATTCCGCCAGGCGGTATATTCGCCGATGACGAATTGTATCTCCTCGGCGGAAACGTTGGAATAATCGGCAGGACTCTCGTGGAGTAGCAGCAGGAACTTTGACATTGAATCTCCTTTTTCTTCACTGATCATTGTTGTCCCGAATCGAGGGCGACGTTGGCTCACTCGATTCGCTTCCTGCTTATAGACGAATGAGTTGTGCGGAGGAGGACAAGATAAATTGCTTTTTGTTTCCAATCAGCGGGCGCGCGCGGTTTTGGGACACTTTTCAACGGTGTGGTGCAGCGGCCACTCCGGCTCGTCACCTCT
>JBDTUW010000420.1:0-4693 GCA_040007555.1 Acidobacteriota bacterium
CGCGCGATCATCTGCGCAATGCGCTCGACGCCCTTCACGGCCGCGTCGTGATTCTGCGAAAAATTGAGCCGAATGCTGTCGGTCGCATCCGGACTGAACTCGGTTCCCGGCGTGACGGTGACGGATGCCTGCACGCGAAGCGCTCGGACGAACTCGTGGAGCGACAATGAGAGCTTCGGCAGCCGCGGGAACAGATAGCTGCCCGCGTCGGGCGGGCGAATCGCCGCGCCGGGCACCCCGTGGAAAATCGTCACGAGGCGATCGCGAATGGCCTGGTGTTGCGCGCTCCTTTCCTCCATCCAGCCGGCGGGTTCCTCGAACCAGCCCCGCAAGACCGCCTGCGAATAGCCGGGCGCGCGCAGCGAGACGATCGCCTGAAGCTTCTCCATCCGATCGACGAGATGCGCGGCGCCAAACGCGACGCCGAGACGATAGCCGCTGAGCGATTCAGTCTTCGACGGCCCGAGAATCGTCACGATCGTGTCGGGGTCCGCCGCGACCGCTCGGAGATGCGTGTACGTATGGCCCGCATAGACAAGGCGCGAGTACAGCTCGTCAACAATCACCGTCGCACCGTATGTGGTCGCCAGTTGCGCGATGCCCGCAATCTCGGCCGGAGAATACACGACGCCGGTTGGATTGTTCGGATTTGAAAACAGGAACGTCTTGACGCCCGACTTGAACACGTCCTCGAGCTGGTTGAAATCGAGGCCGGCGCGATCGACGTGGCCGAAGTAGTCGAGCCGAACGGGGACAACCTCGGCGCCCAGGAATTCGACGAGCTTTCGATTCGCATAATAGTCCGGCCGGACGATCCCCACGCGATCGCCGGCCGTGACGGTCGCACCAATCGCAAGAAAGAGCGCACCCTGTGTCCCCGGCGTGACGATCGGTTCGCGTTCGGGCGACACCGGTCGACCGGTGAACGTGGCGAGCTTGCCAGCCAGGACGCTTCGCAACGCTGCGCCGCCCCGATACTCGGTGTACGCCTGTGGTCCGCCGCGGTGCACGCCGTCAACAAATTCCTCCAGCGCGCCCGGCGCCGGCCCGAAGGCGTTCTCATTGACATCACCGTGGGAGAAATCGACCGGCACGCCAGGGAGGTCCTCGCCGCGCGTGGCCGCACTCGAGGCGTCGTGGGCGTGCCGTACTTCCTGACCTGGCGCGTGATCAGTACCGAGCTTTGCGAACTTCTCTTCAATCGTAGCCATGCAGACTAGATGATACGAGCAGTCAGCCTCTGCAGGGTGGACCATTTCTGGAGGGTTCACCGATGCGACGCTTCTCCCTGAAGCTCTGAAGAACGTGAAGAATTTCTTGGGGGCCGCACGCGTGACGCTCCCCAAAACACTCTTCATGTCTTCATCCTTCATGGTGAACAACATGATGGCAGTGTGAGAGTCGTGGGCTTATTTCTGCTGAAGCTTCAGATACCGGTCCAGAAACCTCGTCACGCGTTCTTCGAACTCTGTGTCAGGATCCCGGTAGACGGGACGGGTGGGTGGCGGCTGATAACGGGGATTCTGTCAACTCGACCAGGGCACTAATAGGGACTATCGGCTTTATGGTCTTCAGATTCGTCTTTTGCTTTCTTGCTGCCGCGCTGTCGATTGTTTCAGTTGATGCTCAGCAGGCAGTCCAGTTGACGGCTGATGATGCCGCCATCATGAAGGCGGCGCTCGACGGTGCCGTTCTTCCTGAATTGGTCCGTCTAAAAGAACGAGACTCCGGCACTCTGCTCATGTTCGATCGCACGATCGCCGTGTGCCAGCCTGACGACGGCGCGGTGCGACGATCCATGGGTTGCCTGGGCGATGAACGCAATTCCAGGCTGGCGACAGTATTCAAGAATGACCTGCCGGCTTCGGCGCGCGCAGAAATACTCAAGTCATTTGTCGAACGAAACAAGGCAAACGTTTCGATTCCCGCGAAAGCCATTGCCGGCGTGACTCTGCAGACCCCGGCCGCAATCGACGCCCAGTACGACAAGACGACAGGCCGCGGCGCCAAGCACGCGCTGCTGAGCATGCCAGCCATTTCCTCGGACGGCCGTGCCGTCATCTATGCGGATTATTGGTGTGGCAACATGTGCGGCTACGGCTGGTTCGTTCTGTTGTCGAAGTCGCCTGATGGCTGGCGTGTCGTTGCGCGCGAGCTGTTGTGGGTAAGCTGACCCTGATCCCGTAATTGAAACCGTGAAGCAGTTAAGATTGAAACCGTGAAGCAATGAAGGAAATTCTTCACTGCTTCACGGTGAATCCCCGTAGCAATGAAGAAGCCTTCACTGCTTCATGGTGAACCCCTAGAACAACTTCACGGTGACGATCGTGCCGGCTTCGACCACATCAGTCTGCGCCGGGATTTCGATGTAACCGTCCGCGTGCGCCATGCTCGTGATGATAACGGGGATTCTGTCAACTCGACCAGGGCCCTAATAGGGACTATCAGCCATGCCGTCTTCGGCCATCAGCTTTGCGCCTTGCCGAGGTCGCCCGCAGGGCTGTCAGTGTGCCCGAGCCTGTTTGCTGGCGGAGACTCCACATGTCACCAGCGCCTGCCGCCGTCAGAGAGTGGACGTCACCCTGACCTCAACTTTGCCTACCGTCCCTCAAGGAACGGTTTCAACCGGCGCGAGCGCGACGGATGCCGCAGCTTGCGCAGCGCCTTTGCTTCGATCTGCCGGATCCGCTCTCTCGTCACCGCGAAGTGCTGTCCAACTTCCTCGAGCGTGTGCTCCGACCCGCTGGTCTCGAGGCCGAAGCGCATCTTGATCACCTTCTCCTCGCGCGGCGTCAATGTCTTGAGCACCTCGTCCGTGATCTCGCGAAGGTTCGAATTGATGACGGCCTCGGCGGGAGTGAGGATCGTCTTGTCCTCGATGAAGTCCCCAAGATGGGAGTCCTCTTCCTCGCCAATCGGCGTCTCGAGCGAGATCGGTTCCTGCGCAATCTTCAGGACCTTGCGGACCTTCGACACCGGGATATCCATCTTCCGCGCGATCTCTTCGTTCGTCGGCTCGCGACCGAGTTCCTGCACGAGCGCACGACTCGTACGGATAAGCTTGTTGATCGTCTCGATCATGTGGACCGGAATGCGAATGGTTCGCGCCTGGTCCGCGATGGCTCGCGTGATCGCCTGGCGAATCCACCACGTCGCATACGTCGAGAACTTGTAGCCGCGCCGCCACTCGAACTTGTCGACGGCCTTCATCAAGCCGATGTTGCCTTCCTGGATGAGGTCGAGGAACTGCAAGCCGCGGTTCGTGTACTTCTTCGCGATCGACACGACCAGCCGCAGGTTCGCTTCGACGAGCTCCGACTTTGCTTTGCCGGCCCGCATCTCGCCGATGATGATCGTCGCGAGCAGCCGGTCCATCTGCAGCGCCGTCGCCTGATACCTCTCTTCTTCCTCGGCCAGCTTCTTCTCAGCAGCGCGGAGGTTGCGCTTCAGCAACCGTTCGTCCTCGTTCCACTTCTTCCGATCGACCGCACGCTTCGCGCGATCGACGTCGCGATTCACGGTTCGCACTTCCGAAACGGCATCGCGGATCAACGAGACGAGAGATTCCCGCACGGTGTTCGTGAATTCGATCGCCCGAATCTTCTGCGAAGTCTCCACGCGAAGGCGAGCCAATCGTCGTCGCATCTTCGGCAGCTTTACGGACCGCTTCGGTTCGGCAAGAATCTTCTCGTACTGAAGAAGCGCCTTCTGATGGCACTTCTTGATGTCGCCCGTTGCTTCGATCGTGGCCGCAAGCGCCTTCTCGATCTTCTCTTCGGTCAGGCCTTCCTGATCGTTGAGAATTACGATATCGCGGATGCCCGACAGACCCTTCTTGAGGTTGTCGCCGAGGCGCAGCACTTCATCGATCGCAATTGGAGATCGCGTGATCGCCTTCTGCTTCTTCAACAGACCGCGCTCGATTCGCTTCGCGATCGCGACTTCCCCTTCTCGGGTAAGCAAAGGAACGACGGCCATCTCTCGCAGATACATGCGGACCGGATCATTCGTCTTCTCGAGAGTCCCGGCGGAGAGGTCTAGCTCGTGGTCCTCGCCGTCGGTATTCTCCTTCTCGATCTCGTCGGTCGAGTCCTTCAGGAATTTCTCGTCCGACTCGCTGATCTGAATGCCCTCCGCGCCAATGACGTCGAGGATGGCCTCAATCTCATCCGCGGAGCTGACCTCCGGCGGCAGCAGACGATTGATGTCGTCATAGGTCAGGTACTCCTTCTCTTTGCCCACTTCGAGAAGTTTTTCGACCTCATCAGAGTATTTCTCGTTGATCGACAAGTCCCCTACCCTCCGTCACTCACCGAGGCTGTGCCTGGAGCAGTGCGAGCTCTCGCCCCAGCTCCATCTTGCGCAATTGCAAAGCCGGCAGCCGCTCCTTCTCCGAATCGGGAGAAGCTTCGGTCTGCCGGATCTGGTGTTGGATGTCCTGCAGCTCCCGCTGGAGCCGCAGAGTTCGAAGGCGCGAAAGGCAATTCCATCTAAAGGCATCCAGAAAGTTAGTGCCATTCGATAGGTTCCAAGCACTCGTAATATCGGCAAGTTCCAGGTCAACCAGTGATGCCAAGTCCTGTCGAGCTTCTTCTGAGAGCTCCTCGGCGATTTCGGCATATCCAATTGGTTCTCGGGCCTCGTGAGCACGCATGAGCGCACGAAAGATCGACTCAGAAGCTAACCCGTCAAT
>JBDTUW010000421.1:0-4688 GCA_040007555.1 Acidobacteriota bacterium
CAACCGCATGGTCGAGCCCTATTCGCGTGAAGCACAGTTCCTCGTCGAAGAGGGGGCAGAGCCGCAGGCCGTCGACGCCGCACTCTACAACTTTGGGATGGCGATGGGACCGCTCGCGATGGGAGACCTCGCCGGACTCGACGTCAGCTGGCGCATTCGCAAGGAGTATCAGCACCTGGAAAAATCCGGCGTTCGAAGACCGCTGGTCACCGATCGGCTCTGCGAACTGGGACGGTATGGTCAAAAAACTGGTGCGGGTTGGTACCAGTACGACGAGAATCGGCGACCCAACCCGGACCCCGCGGTGACAAAGCTGATCGAGGAAGTGACGGCCGCTGCTGGCATCGAGCGACGATCAATCTCGCCAGAAGAGATCATCGAGAGGACCATCTACGCGCTTGTTAACGAGGGAGCGAAAATCCTTGAGGAGGGATTCGCGCTGCGCGCGGTCGATATCGACATAATCTACGTCAATGGCTATGGGTTTCCCGCGTGGCGGGGAGGACCGATGTGGTACGCGGATACCGTTGGTCTTGCCCGCGTGTATGAACGCGTGTCGGAGTTTCACGAGCGCTTTGGCGAAGGTTGGAAGCCGGCGCCGCTACTCAAGCAGCTTGCGGAAGCCGGGAAGACCTTTGCCCAGTTTGATAAAGAGAGATAACAGGCTAGACTAGTAACTTCCTACCGACCGTTCGGTGATCCCGAGGTGACTGCGGTGTAACCAATGTGGGCCGCTGGTCGTCAGTGAAATTAGCGCTTCTACCAAGGTTTATCATCCAAAAAAGGAGTCTCTTCCATGTGGATTCGCAAAGGCTTACGAGATATGAAGAAGGGTGTCGATTCACCGATGCCGACCCAGGTTGTATCCAACGAGGAGTTCACGCCGCGCCCGCAGTCAGAGCCGCAAAAGCACGTTGAACATCTGATTGGAGAGATGGCAACCGAACGCTCAAAGAAACTGGGGCTCGATCGCCGCAGCTTCATGGCCAGCACCATGGGCCTTGCCACCTGCTTCCTTGCCTCAAACAAAGTCTACGGCAATGTCTGGGATGTCGATGAGGTTGAAAGCTGGGAAGCAGCTCCCTATCAGGAGAAGTGGCCAAAGGACGAGTACTTCATCATCGACGTCCAGGCGCACTTCACCAATGGTCTGCCGCTTCAGGGCTTCCGCGACATGGAATTCGTCAAGAACATGGGCTTTAACCTCAAGACTGATGCTGAGGCCTACAGCTTTAAGAATTTCGTCAAGGAGATGTACTTCGATAGCGACACGAAGATGGTCGTCATCTCCGGCGTGCCTGGAAGAGAAACTCTGCGCGGCCCCGACGGCAAGGTACTGGAAGGAGCCGCACGGACTCCCGGCGTCGCCGGGCGAGTCCTCCCGAGCTGGGTCATGGCGGAAAGCCGCAAGAAGATCAACGAGCTCGCCGGCTCACAGCGCGCGCTCAACCAGGGCAACCTCGCTCCCAATCATTATTGGGACAAGGCCACCAATACTATGAACAAGGCCGAGCTCATCGAACAGATGGAGCGCGAGCTCAAGGTTTATGGTATCGGATCGTGGAAATGGTACTGCCACACCGATCCTGCGCAGACCGGCAACGGATTTCAGCTGGACGATGATAATGCTCAGTTCTTTATTGAGGAATCGCGCAAGCGCGGTTTGAAGGTCATCAGCACGCATAAGGGCTACTCGTATCAGTCGAGGACGCTGGGCCACCTCGCCAATCCGAAGGACGTCGAGAAGGCGGCATTGCGCAACCCGGACTTCACCTTCGTCGTCTATCACTCGGCCATTAAGCACGGGCCAAACGAGGCGAACTGGAAGGAAAGCAATAAGTTTGATCCGACCACAGGCGACTTTGAGTGGCACAGCGTCCTGATGGACATCAAGAAGCGGAACCCGAGTATGAATAACGTGTACTGCGAGATCGGCAGCTTCTTCAATGTGCTCGCGGTCACCGATCCCATCATGGCCATGCACGGGATGGGCAAGAACATCAAATACTACGGCTCGGATCACGTCGTGTGGGGTACGGATTGTCTCTGGTGGGGTTCACCGCAATGGGGCATCGACGCACTCCGACGCTTCAACATCAGCCCTGAGATGTGCGAGAAGTTCGGCTATAAGCCGATCACCAAGGAAGACAAGGCGAAGATATTCGGCCTCAATGCCGCGAAGATTTACGGAGTCGACGTCAAGGCCAAACGTAACGCTTTGCCGGCGGATAGCCTCGAGCGGCTGAAGATGACTTATCTCGAGCGCGGCGGACAGCGCAGCAATGCAGCTTATGGCTGGGTGCGAGAAGGCGACTAAGCCACTCTCCTCTCCAATCAGGTAGAACGAAAAGACAGCGAGTGCTGACCCTGCAAACCGGGTCAGCACTCGTTTGGACCTCAGAGCAATCTCTCATTTTCACCAGGAGGAAATGGTTTTATGAGACGCGTGACCTTGTTCCTTGGGGCTTTCATGATCGCCTCAATTCTTGCTCCGATAATGCTCGCTCAGTCAGACAAACTTTCGGGAAAATGGGACGGAAAGCTCATTTCGCCTCAAGGTGAACGTCCGACATCGGCGGTCTTCAAGAAAGAGGCCGAAGCTTACACCGGTACCGTTAATGCCATGTCGCAGGAAGTTCCACTGAGGGACATCAAGGTCGATGGCAACAAAGTGACGGCGCAGGCCCAGGTCGACACGGGTCAGGCAGTGGTTAACATCAAGTACGATCTGGTTCTCGATGGCGATGCGCTGAAGGGCAAGGGTTCAGTCGACTTCGGTGGCCAGACGTTTGACTTCGACATCGAACTGAAGCGTGTCGGGGCAGGTGGCGCCGCCGCCGATGCGGCGGCACCCCCAGCGGCGAATACGCCCCGTCCGCAGGCCCCTCAACAGGGCGCAGGCGCAGGTCAGGGCCGCGGCCCATCGGTCGCGCAACCAACGCAAAAACAATCCGCGGACTACTTTGTTGGTGTGTGGACCGTGAAGGTGATCGGGCGTGAGAGTCCGCTCGGTATGGCGCCGCGTCAGGGAACAATGACCTTCACGAAGGGCGCCGACGGAACCGTCTCCGGACGCGGCGTGTTCAGTCATGAAGGTGGAACGCTGAACGAAACGACGACGCTCAAGTTCGACGAAGCGACTAAGATGGTTTCGCTGGTGGAGAAGCGCAGCAATGGTATTGAACTCCGCAGCAATGGTGACTGGACGAGCCCAATCTCGATTCGATTTACCGTCGAGCCGATCAAGGCAGGTAAGCAGGCACTCAACCTGAAGAGGACGATCTCCATCATTTCGCCGTTTTCGTTTTCCGTCATTGAGGAACTTTCGGAGGACGGTGGACCGTTTGTCCGGCTGAGCAACTCACTCTATTCCAAGCCCGCCGCGAATTGAGAAGGGAGAATCACTCGTGGGACGATTCCGCAAGTTCACCAGGTTCCTGGGATTTCTGTTTGTTCTTGGCCAGATAATCACACTTCTGCCGCTTTCCAGTAGTGCGCAGAAAAAAGCCCTTAAGAGACCCGCGGCCGTGCCGGGTGAGTGGCCTTATTATGGTGGCGATGCAGGCAGCACTAAGTATTCGCCCCTCGCGCAGATCAACAAAGACAATGTCAAAGACCTGAAGGTTGTCTGGAAATGGGATTCTCCCGATCTCAAATTATCCGCTGAGAACCGCATGCTGCAGGGTTACGGCTACGAGGTAACCCCGCTCATGGTGAAGGGCGTACTCTATGTCAGCACTTCTCTGAGTCAGGTGGCGGCGATCAACGCAGTAACGGGCGAAACGATCTGGGTCCACAACCCGGAAAGCTACAAGGCTGGACGACCAACGAATCTCGGGTTCGCGCATCGCGGAGTTGCGTACTGGACTGACGGCAACGAGGAGCGCATTCTTATCGGGACCGCCGATGCCTATCTGATCGCGATCGACGCTAAGACCGGCAAGCCAATTCCCACATTTGGTGAGGCCGGAAAGGTAAATCTGGCCAAGGCCATCCCGCTTGCAGTCAATTCACGAAACTATGCGGTCACATCCCCGCCGATAGTCTGCCGGGATGTGGTGGTTGTCGGCTCATCAATCTCTGACGGCCCGTCTGCCAAGGAAGCGCCGCGTGGCGACATCCAGGCGTTTGATGTTCGCACCGGCAAACCGGCGTGGATATTCCATACCGTTCCTCAGGCCGGCGAATTCGGAAACGAGACATGGGAGAACGATTCCTGGAAGTACACCGGCAACACCAACGTCTGGACGCTCATGAGTGCCGACGAGGAGCTCGGGTATTTCTATTTGCCAACGGGAACTCCCACCAACGACTGGTATGGAGGACATCGGCTCGGCAACAATCTGTTCGCAGAGAGTCTGATCTGCATCGAGGCAAAGACTGGCAAACGAGTCTGGCATTTTCAATCAGTACATCACGGGCTCTGGGACTATGATTTTCCTGCCGCGCCGATCCTCTGCGACATCAATGTCGGCGGACGGAGGATCAAGGCGGTCGTGCAACTGACAAAGACGGGATTCACCTGGGTCTTCGATCGCGTCACAGGAAAGCCGGTCTGGCCCATCGAAGAAAGAGCCGTCGGGCAATCCACGGTAGCCGGCGAACGAAGTTCCCCGACTCAACCTTTTCCAACAATGCCGGCACCGTTCGAAACTCAGGGATCCACCGAGGAGAACCTCATCAATTTC
>JBDTUW010000422.1:0-4684 GCA_040007555.1 Acidobacteriota bacterium
TTTGTCTTCGTCAGTTGGCGGACTGAGCCATTTAGGACTTTGGTGACAAAGATGTCGGTATTGTTTATCTTGTCGGGATCAATTTCGTGATTAGAAACAAAGGCAATCTCATCACCCGTGGGCGACCAGGACAGCGAGTGCTCGTAGTATGTTCCCGCTGTCAATTGCCGTGTTTTGAGAGTCTGCAGATCGGTGATGAAGATATGGGATTGTAGTGAATCCGAGAACGCGGTCCTCGACTTGTACTGGAGGCGCGTGATGACGCGTGGGTCATCGCCCGCGTCGTCCTTCCGATCCCGGCTTACGGTCGCCGGGCTCTGCGAACCTTGCGCGGGTGGGACCGCTGAGCCCTGGGCGCGCAGAATCATGTCCCGGGTTTCCGGGGGTAGCTTTTCAATCTCCTCTCGAGTCAGCGGACGTCTCAAGCGCTCAGGGATGCCGATCAATGCGGGATTATCGGCGATCACGGCAGTAGCGTTAGGCGCACTCTCGGGTGAGGTGAGAAAGGCAATCCGTCGGCTGTCGGGCGACCACGCGAAGCTCTCACCTGCACCCTTAAGATGAAAGTTTGTTTTCAACACCGGCGCAACAAATCGCGCTTCACCGCTGATGGCGTTGATGACCCAAAGACCGTTCTTGCCAGCGCGATTCGCATAGAAAGCGATGTGGCGGCCATCCGGCGACCATCTTGGTGTTGAGCCACCCGCGTCATCCGTCAGCCGTTTTGGCGAATCGCCCGAAACCGAAAGAAGCCAAAGGTGAGTAACCGACGATGATCGATCATCCTTTGTTTCGCTGACGGCGCAGACTACCTGGGTTCCGTTTGGAGATATCTGCGCGTCACTGACGTCTTTGATTGAATGGATGTCTGCTGGTTCCATTCCGCGCTGCGCGGGAATCGCGAGTGAGATGAGAAGAAATAGCCCGATACAATGCCTCATTCGAATCGTTCCTCAAGACAGGTGGCCTCCCAGCGCCGTCGATCCTTTCAGTTGACACGTTGCCTCGCCGTCCCGCAATTCGCCAAGGGACCTGGTTTGTCGGTATGTCTGAAACCCAAGACACTTGTTACTGCATTTTCAGTCGTCAGTCTAATGAGCGGATGTGCTATTTCGCGCCACGACCGATCTTTAGATTCGATTCCCGCAGACGAAGACGTATTTCCGACCCATGCAATTGCCCGCTTCATCGCATCCTCCTCATAACACGTCGACACATAAGGTCACCCGTTCAGATCGTTTAACGATTGGAACACCTCCGCGAGCGAGGTTCGGTCGCTTGCCGTCTGAACGAACAATAGGCCGGTTGCCGCGGGAATGCTTTTGCGGTTTATGGTCGAGCGGCGTGCAACTTCAAGCCACATCTCGGGTTAGCATCACGCCGTTCTCCCTTCCGCGGGAATCATAGAGTGGCACCGGCTAATCCGCTTCGAGAATTACCATGGCGATAGCCTGCTCCCTCGCGTGGGAGAGAGAGACGTGGGAGCGAGTGACGTGCAGCTCCTGGATTAACTCAGCTGCGCGCCCGTGAAAATGAAGCTGCGGTGCCCCCTCGGCTGATGATATGATTTCTACTTCTTGCCAGCCCAATGCTTCGAGAGGGCGCGCGGCTCCAAGTGCCTTACGAGCCGCCTCCTTCGCCGCAAAACGCGTGGCAAATCGCTCTGCCTGACGGCCTGCTGCCAGACAGTACGCGATTTCGTTTACTGTAAAGACGCGATCACGCAACCGGTTCCCGTGATCGAGGAGGGCGCGTTCGAGCCGGTCGATCTCGATAATGTCAACTCCGATGCCGATGATCATACCTGGTTTTGAGTTCCGCAATCGCGGTCTGGTTCGTCTGGTCGTTTCGACCCAGCTTGAGCAGGCTGGCTTTAAGAATGCCTTCAGTACACGTTCCGGTGGTGTCAGTCCGCTCCCCGACCACGCGCTCAGCCTTGGAAACGTCAGCCAGGATCAGCAGGCCAATGTCACCGAGAACCGCCGCCGCTTTCTCGACGCTTTGGATGCTACTGACCGGACCCTCGTCACCGCAAGACAAGTACACTCCGCTGACGTCAGGCTTGTGCGCGATCTCGAGGATGCCTCTGGCCCGGCGGTGACATGCGATGCCCTGGTCGCCCGTACTTCAGATGCAATGCTTGCTGTGCAGACTGCCGATTGTCTTCCGATCCTTCTCGCAGACACGCAAACGGGGGCATTTGCCGCCGTGCACGCGGGGTGGCGCGGCACTCTCCAGGGCATCGTCGCACGAACTGTCGAATTGATGCAACAAACGTACGGGACGGTCTCCACCGATATTCTGGCCGCGCTGGGTCCTGCAATCGGATCGTGCTGCTTTGAGGTGGGGCCAGAGGTGGTCGAGCTGTTTCGGGAAAAGTTCAGCGATGCCGAGCAGTGCTTTTCTCAGGGGCAACCCGATGGAAAGGCGCACCTGGATCTCAATAAATTGAATCGGCAGCAGTTGGTCGATTGCGGCGTTCAAAATGATAGAATTTCAGACGCTGGTCTCTGTACGGTGTGTCGTAACGACCTCTTCTTCAGCTATCGCAAAGAACGAGGTGCTGAACGACCCGTCGGGCGTCTGATGGGTGTCATTGGCCGCATGGATTGAATTATGGAGCAATCATGAAGTCCTTCTTTCTTCGTTCTTTCATCATTGGATCGGTGCTTTTGTTTCCCGTCGCATTTTTCGCGCAAGGGCCCTCTGCTGCTGTTGACCCGGAGGGCGAGTTGCGGAAAGTCATCGAGCGATCGGGTGGAAGCGAAAGCAAGCTTTTGGAGAGTCTTGAAGCCTTCTCCAAACAGTTCCCTGACTTTCGTCGGACGGACATCGAACGAGAAATCTTCAAACTGAGTCTGAAGCTGGGGAACAAGGATCGAGCGATCGCCGTCGCGGAGAGTCTGGTCGCGGCCAACGAACGCGACCTCGAGACAATGACACAACTGATTGGTCTTCTGCGTGCGCGACACGCGGGAGAGGATCTGAAAAAGGCGCTCACTTACTCCGATCAGCTTGTTGAGAGAGTGGAAACGGCTCTCGCTGCGGGTAAACCCGGAAGGTTGAGCCAGGCCCAATGGACTGACCGAAAGGAGCGTAGCCGCGCATCGGTGCGGTTTCTTCGCGGCCAGGTGTTGATCGATCTGGGGGAGTCTGAAAAGGCCTCGGCAGAGCTGAGGCGTAGCTTCAAAGCGATCAAACTAGCTGCCACGGCGGTGGCTCTTGGCGACCTCGCCGAGAAACGTCAGGCACGCGAGGAAGCTATCGACTTCTATGTTCAAGCGCTCGCCCTTGCCTTTAAAGGAGAGGACGATGTCGACCGAACCGAGGTTCGCACCAAACTCTCAAAGCTATACATTGCGAAGAATGGCTCCGAGACTGGCCTCGGCGATCGCCTGCTCAAGGCCTACGACGTGATCGTCCGGGAGCACAACGAGTATTTGGCAACGTTGGAGACACCGAACATCAATAGCGGAGTTACAGACCCACTTCTCTTCAAGCTGACAAAACTTGACGGAGGAATTCTGCGCTTGGGTGATTTTCGCGGAAAGGTGGTGGTTCTCAATTTCTGGGCGACGTGGTGTGGTCCGTGTCGCGTCGAAATGCCGCTGCTCGAAAAGACGATGGCCAATTATAAAAATGATCCGAATGTGGTTTTTCTTGCAGTCAGCACCGATGAAGATCGTCCGCAGGTGAAGCCGTTTCTTGATACTCAGAAGTTCAAGCTGCCAGTGGTCTTTGCCGAGTTCCTGGATGAGCACTTTGCCGTCACGTCAATTCCAACCACTATGGTCCTGGATCGTCAGGGCCACATCTCCTTCCGGCAAACCGGTTTTAACTCACGTGAGGATTTCGTGGCGATGCTTGCCGAGAAGATAGAGGCGGCCAAGAAATGAGTCGGGGTTCGTAGTCGTTCTTATGGCGGAGTTTCGGGCGTCCAGAGATTCCGCGTGAAGGCGTGACTACGAAGCCCAGCCAATGGTCCCGCCATGGTCCGGTAAGTTACTGCTCCCGGAACTGGACCTCACGTTTAAGCTGTTTGATGATGGAACGGACTGCGGCGGATTGCCTTCCGGTGGGTTCCAGCTCGAGGTATTTCTCATAGGAGGCGAGCGCCTCTTTCATTCGCATCTCACGCTCAAGAGCGCCGCCGAGCAGAAAGTAAATGATGGGTTCGGTGTCATTGCTCTGATCGCATGCGATCCTGAATTGCTTGATCGCGTCCTCAGCACGGTTCCGTTCCTGATAGGTCAAGGCCAGACCTGTGTGTGCCTCCGGCGAGAAATTGCGTGCCTGCTCGAGCGCGGTTTGATACCCAACGATTGCCTGGTCATACAGCCCCTGGAACCGGCGTGTATTTGCGATCACCGTAAACGCCTCGGCGTTGCGACCGCCCGCGTCGTGAAGTGCACGCCGGCCCTCGGCGACTGCTCCCTCGTAGTCTTCAGTTGCCAGCAGACAGCGTGCCAAGCCTATTCTTGCAGCGGCGTAGCCGCGCTTGCTGAGGGCGATCGCCTGTCTGTATTCCTTTATGGCTTCACGATGCTTGCCGAGCTCGCGCAATTCCTCGGCATTCTGGAAGCGGATTTCCGACTTTCCCGCAGGAATTGTCAGCTTTACTGTCAGCGTCGTCGGCGAGCCTGAGTCGCGAGTGAAGCCTCTACTTACTTCCTGCTTCCCCAGC
>JBDTUW010000423.1:0-4682 GCA_040007555.1 Acidobacteriota bacterium
CGTCCGGAAACTGGCGTAGGCGTCGTATTGGGCAAGCGGGATGATGGTGTTGAGACCGTCATTCCCGCCCGCCAGTTCGACTATGATCAGGATGTTGCCGTTTCCTGCCAGATCTTCTGTCCAGCGGTTGACAATGGTCGTCCCCATTGCGGTCCTGTTGATAACGGGCAGCATTAAGCCCGCACCGATGGCCATTGAACCAGTTTGAATAAACCGTCTGCGAGTTGGTTTCACGATGACTTCTCCTCCCCTTTCGGAAGCTCTTTCGAGACCTAGAGACTCTGGGTTTCGGGTCGAGCCAGCAAGAGGTGTATGAGACCGCGTATCTTCTTGTCTTTGGTTGCCGAGTCGAGCACAAAGTTGCCGATCGAGCCGTTGTCAGCCTTTCGCAGGTAATCGACCAGGCCCTGACGCACGTTCGCGGCAAGGGGCGCCTGGACGATCAAGCTCGTGAAGTAGTCGACGACCTGTTCAGCCGTCGCGTTCCCGCCGAGATTGCCCGTCGCCAGCACCGTATCAATGGGAATTCCGTTGTTCCCTACGACTGAACTTCGGTTCGATGTCAGGCTGTTCGCCCAGTTTGCGCGTGCCAGAAGTTGCGAGGTCGTGCTCCACTCCTCGCGTCCCGGCCAGCCAAAAACGTCCGGAGGATTGAGTAGTTGTTGCCCCATCGCCGCAATCGAGTAGGCACTGGAAGCGCGTCGGCCGAAGCCATTGATGTCGCGCGTGCTGACCTGCGCCTGCAGCAGTCTGATGGCCATGACCACATAGTGGATTGGCCATTTGAGTACTGAATAAAGGGCCTTCTCGGAATAGAACTCTTTGGTGTTCAGGAAAAGGTCGCGAAGCAGAGCCTTGGTACTGAAGTTGTTGCGGAGAAGCACCGCAGCGAGATGGTCGACAACGTATGCCTCGGGATTCTCATACGCAAAATGCTCGAAGACTTTTTTTCCGAGCATACGCGCGGCATTCGACCGCTGCGGCTCATGGTCAAGGATGGTGTTGACGATGTCATCGCCATTGAAGTTCTGCACGATTCCAAAAACTGTTTTATCGCCGTAGTCGTGCCGCTGAGATGGTCGCGAGTTATCCGGCACCGTTGGGGGTATTTCGATCGCCTGAGTGGGATCGGTCAACGGACCGTTGAGATCGGTGTCTGAGAGCGGTTGATCATTGCCACGTCTGATGCCCCAGCCCGTAAACGCACGCGCCGCCTGTTGAACATCCGGTTCGGTGTAGGCGCCCGCGAAGAATGCGTCCAGACCGAGCATGAATATCTCCATCAACTCGCGGGCGTAGTTCTCGTTTGGACTTCCCTTGATGTTGTAGATGTTGTCCAGCCACCAAAGCATGGCGGGGTCGCGGTTAACCGCCTTGCAGAGATCGCGGAAGTTTCCGGTCGCGTACTGTCGAAAGACCTGATTTTGCCAGTATAGATACTTGAAGCCATTTGGCGGATTGATCTTGGTGACCGACGTGGCAAAGTGATCGTGCCAGAAGATGACCATGCGCTCTTCAAGAGGATGGGTCGTCTTGATCATGCGCTCGATCCACCAGGTGCCGATGTCATCAGCAGAGAGGACCTTGATGTCAAAGCCCCCGTCTCGTGTCGTTGGCAGCAGGGGCACCGTCGGATCCGCGATTTGCTCGTAGTTGACGAGCTGATCAACGGTCGCCTCGAAGCCCTGGTTGAGATAGTTATTGATCTGATCCGGCCGCGCGCCGAATCCAGCGCGGCGAAGCAGATGTGCCATCTTGTCGTATTGGCTGGGCATAGACCTCCCCTATCAGTGCGTCCCGCCTGTGGCGAGCTTTCCGCACGACTCAGCTTGATATTTGTCTTTGGGACACTTGTCCCACTCGCGTTGCGCGCCCAAAGACCCGCGCACGCCGCGAGCGGGATTGGGGCTCCACCGGGCGAGAGGGCCATTTCCGTCTCCACTTCCTCGAGCGGGCTTCCCGCTTGTCGGTGGTGGCTACTGAATGGAGATAAGAGGAGGGTAGATAAGAGAAAGTTGAACTCTTTTTTGAACCTTGAGCGGATATTTTGGATGGGCTGCGCTCGCGGTGCGCCGGAGAAGCAATCAGGCGGAGTTCTCAAGTTCGCGGAGGAAGTCGAGCGTATAGATCCCCGTGCTGTGCCCATCGCTCCAGACGATGCTGTAAGCATAGCTGCCCACGGCCGCCAGATCGGAGATGCGGATATCTGGGAACTGTTCCGGCGTCAGGTTGAGGCTTTGGGAAGGATTGTGGCCCTGGCACTGTGCGCACGGGCACCTGCTGCGGAGGACCGCAAGTCGATGCCGGCCCAGATGAGAGTCGCTCCAGGTGATCTCAAGCACCGAGTCGTCATCGGTGAGTGCAAGGGACTCGGGTACTACTTTCTCCTGGCTCATAGTGCGGTTGATTCACCCCTTCTTCGATGTTCTAATTGATGATCGTAGGCTTCAAGGTTGTCTCGAGAGCTTGGTGGCGGTTGGACTGGAGAACTGTGAATGACGAAAAGAGAATTGATAAAAAGGGAACGCGGCTTTCTTAAGAGCGCCCTGTTTCTGATCCCGGATTTCCTCAAACTCCTTTTTCGTCTTTTCATGGATGCGCGAGTCCCGGCAGCAGAAAAAGCCATGCTCATCGGCACGGTCGTGTATGTCATTTCGCCGATCGATCTGCTTCCCGACTTTGTGCCATTCCTTGGACAGGTGGACGACATATATCTGGTCTCCCTTGTGCTTCTGCGGCTCCTTAGCCGAGCGCCCGCCGACGTCATCACGGAGCACTGGGACGGGAAGGGCGATCTTTCTGCAGTCGTCAGCAATATCTACAAAGCAGCCAAATATGTTCTTCCCGCACGGGTCAGGCACATTCTGCTTGGTCGTGTGGAAGTAGGATCGCAGGCGAAAGGGGCGTTGCTTACTTCTCCAGCCTCGCCGGAGTCGATCGAAGATCGTCGCAAGCAGAAGCTCCGTCGCTAGTCATCCCGAGAGTCAGCGGCCGCCCTCACCTTTCGACCCGATTGCCGCAAGCGTTCCAGCACCTCGAGAAGCTCAACCGGGAGCCCCAGCTCAAAGCTCATTGGCTCGCCTGACTTTGGGTGCGTGAAAGCGAGGGATGCTGCGTGCAGGAACGGACGTCCGAGGTGCGCAATCATTCCGCGCAATGCCGAATCGCTGAAATTTTTCCCGCGGCCGTTGTCGTAGCCCGTATCTCCCACGACGGGATATCGAAGGTGAGCAAGATGCACGCGAATCTGGTGTGTGCGCCCCGTCTTGATCTCCACATCGAGAAGGGTAAAGCCAGGGAATCGCTCTCTCACACGATAATGAGTCAACGCCGTCCTTCCGGACCCGGGTGGACGAACGCTCATCTTAACCCTGTGGTGGGGATCGCGTCCGATCGGATCATCGATCTTGCCCTGTTCGGGTGTCACAGTGCCGAAGACGAGTGCGATATAGGCCTTTCTCACCTGGCGTTCGGCGAATTGCTCCGAGAGCCGTTGGAGAGCATTGTCAGTCTTCGCGACCACGATCAGACCTGAGGTCCCCACATCCAGCCGATGAACCACGCCAGGGCGGAGCCGGTCCGCCCCTGGCGTCAGCTGTCCGAAATGGTGAACCAGCGCATTGGCCAAAGTTCCCGACGTGATGCCTGCGCCCGGATGAACTACCATCCCAGCCGGTTTGTTGATCACTATTAGATGATCGTCTTCAAAGAGAATATTGAGCCGAATGTCTTCAGCTGCCGCCTCAAGCGGCAATGAGGGCGGGATTTCAACGTGGATTTCATCGCCAGGCCGAACCTTGTAGCTGGCTTTGGAGTCCGCATCGTTAACGGTGATATCGCCGCTTTCGATGGCTCGTTGAATCTGGGCGCGGCTTGTCGCTTCAATCCGTTCGGTCAGATAGGCATCCAGTCGTTGGCCACTTTCGGCGGCAACAACTGTAATTGAGTGTTCTTCAGTCATCGGTCGGTATACAGTTCTGCGGGGTGCCGCTCGATTGGTGGACTGACTTTCCGTGCCAGTGCGAAGATATTGTCGCCCCGCAATTCGGCTGAAATCTGAATTTCCCGCAGCAGCTCGAGGATCGCCGGGTTCGAGCGCAACCAGACATCTTCCGTTTCCAGAGCCACCACTGAGAAGCCCGCGGCTGCAAGCGCGACGCCGATCTCGTATGGGGCATACTCGCGGTTGTGCTGGTCGACCACTTCAAGAAGGTTGTATTGCGGAAAGAGGTAGGGAGTGCAGCCGACGAGCAAACCCTCGATTGCCCGAGCGCTGGCAATGTTTGGCGTGGTCAGCAGGAGGTAGCCGTTGTCGGCAAGCACCCGATTGATCTCCCAGAGCATATGTAGTGGATCTCGTTGCAGATGCTCTATCAGTTCGCCGCAGATGACGGAGCGGAAAAAGCCGTCGGGATAGGGAAACGGATCGGCCATATAAAAATTCATTCCCAAATCGAGATCGGAAAGCACGAAGACCGGAGTTTGAAATCGCTCGGCCACGTCAAAAGCTTTTCCGGCAAACTGAAAACATTCCAGAACGCTTCCCGGGTAGAGGCAAATATTTTTGGTGTCGCCATGGCTGAGTGTTGCGGCAAATAAAACATCGCCTTGAGCCGTACGCGTTGGAAGCCCAGTGGAAGGGCCCACGCGTTGAATATCAAATACGACCGCAGGAACTTCAG
>JBDTUW010000424.1:0-4676 GCA_040007555.1 Acidobacteriota bacterium
GCCAAAAGCAGTTGGTTTTGAAAGAATAGGAGAACTGACCGGTGATGCGAATTTGCGTTTGATTGGACCTGGGTGGCTCACCGCTCGGGCGGTGGCAGAGGATTGGTGATGTTCGCTACGATCTGCCATTTTCCGGATTTCGATAGTTTCCATACTCGCGCATAGTAGCCCGTTTCGCTCGATGCGCCGCTTTCGGCATTCTTCAGGTCGTAGCTACCATAAACGAATGCCAGATCGCCCGACTGGGACATGCCGCCGTCGATCGGCTCACCACTGAGAGTGACCTTCTCCGCCGCCAGGCTTTCAAGAACTGCCTTTCGTCCGATGAGAGGCATTTTGCGTGGTTGATGCATTCTGGCAGCATCATGGAGCCAGTCTCGATAAGCCGCCTCGATCGGCCGTGAGGCCGCGGCTGCGAGGAACTCGCGATCGGTCTTCAGTATTCGCGATCGGCCCTCAGCTGGCTGCACTTCACTCGCCTTGATTCGCTCACTCGGAGCAGGGACGAACGGCGCATCGAGCGGGGCTACTGCCTGAGGTACACCCACTCCTATATCGAGCGCAACTTTCCAGCTTCCATCCTTCTGCTTGCGCCATACGGAGAAGAAAAGGCCGTGACGGTTTGGGCGTTTATTCGGGCCTCTATCCTCGTAGACAACGGGACCGGTGTTATACCCAAGATCTCCTGCGGCTGAGATATCGCCATAAACCGGTGTCCAATTGAATGTCACTGGCGAGGGCGAATCAGGGGGCGGCTGGCTCATCAAATCCTGGCGCGTCTTCACCGGCTTGGGTGTGAAGCCAATACCGTCATCGGCAAAGAACGTGATAAAGCTGTCACGAAAGCCGCGTTCAACGGCGAACCTGGCGAATGCGCGTTCGGTCGCCACCATAGTCGAAAATGAAGGAGAAAGATTCTTCTCCTGCGCGAGAGCGAACGTGGCCGTGATGACCAATGTAAGTAGCAAGAATTTCATGGGCTCTCCTTTGACTCAGACAACGCGCTTGAGTGATTGATAGGAGGCCAGCCGCTCCGCTCTGAGGCGAGCCTCGCGCGCGCGCGCCTCCCCCTCACGAACAGCGCCGTATTCGCTCTCGGTCAGCAGGTCCTTGAGCCACAACTGAACATTTCGGCTACCAAAGGCGAGCCACTGTCCCTGCGGACTGAAGGCGACGCTGTTGTAACTAATTCGCTCGTTGCGCGCGCGCTTTACAACGGCCCCGCTCGCAACTCGGAAGATGGTGGTTGAACGTCCAAGACTTCCTGCCGCGAGAAGAGCGCCGTCGGGACTGAATGCCAGCGAGGTGACGCTGTTTCGATGACCCGAGGTCAGAATCGCGGATTCGCGACCGGAGGAGAGATTCCAGAGCTTGATCTCGCCATCCTCTCCACCTGATGCGATCAGGCTCCCGTCCGGGCTGGCTGCGAGCGCTGCAACCCCGCGAGCGTGCGCTTCAAAGCTCGTCACCTCGCGCCCTGTCGCCACATCCCAGACACGAATCGTGCGATCCCAGCTGCCGGATGCGATGCGTCGGCCGCTCGGGCTGAAGATCGTCGATGTTACCGGACCGTGGTGTCCAATCAACGTCTGTACCTCGCTGCCGGTTGCCGCTCGCCAGGTGCGAATCGTTCGATCGTGACCACCTGAGACCAGCCATTGCCCGTCCGGGCTGAACGCCACCGATCGCACCTCGCTCGAATGGCCTGTCAGCGTCTGCACTTCAAGTCCGGTCTGAGCTTCCCAGATGGTGATTCGCCGGTCGCGGCCCGACGAAGCAAACCAGAGATTGTCCGGACTGAAGGAAAGTGAACTGACACTCGCCAGATGGCCGCGAATCGAGGAAAGAAGCATCCCCGAATTGACTTCCCAAATCTGTAAACCACCATTGAGCAAGCCTGTCACGAGGTATTGCCCGTCAGGACTGAAGACCAGGCAACGAATGTAGTCGCGCGCATCCATCTGGTATTGCCGGTGGAATCGCTGGTGAATTGTTCCGAGTTCTCGCTCCGCAGCAGCGAGCTTATCCATGACGCCGATCCCGGTCTGATAGTTGATCTCGGTGTTCATGCACTCATCGACATCACGCAGTATGTTAGCGATCCTCTCCTCGACAACTGGCGCGATGACATAGCCATCCAGCGCCTGCGCATTGCGACGCACGTCGGCAACGCGCTCCCGAATCGGCTGGAGGAGTTCATCAAGCAGAGCGTCCACCTCTCTACGCATGCCGTCAAACGCGCCATCCCGACGCGATCGATCGAAGTAGCGGGCTTCACCTTTGATCGCTTCCTCGAGGCATGCGAGAGCCGTCGCGTGCTCACCGACAAAAGCCGAAAGCGATGCCAGTTGATACTGCGCTTCGCTCAAGCTCGGGTGGAGACTGACCGCCTCGGTGAGATGCGAGAGTGCCTCGTCAAGGCGTTGTTCGAGTGCGCAAACGATTCCCGCAAAGTAGTGCGCCTCGGCACACTGTCTCGTATTGCTCGGGCGTGAATACTTCGCTGCCTTGCGAAAGTACTCGAGCGATCCCGGAAGATCGATGATGTGATAGAGATAGAGACAGGCGATCGAGCGGTGGACCGAATAGTCCGGGTAGTTTCGCTTTGCAGCCTCAAGGAAATCGGTGAGTGCCTCCTCATACCAGCCGTTGAGATAAGCGCGTTCCGCACGCGTTCGAAATGCGCGCGCCTCTCGCTCGAACTCTGGCAATCGAACCTCCTCAAGAAGGTCGTTGATCGTTTCCTGCGTCAGCTCCGAGCGCCAGAGGGCGTCACCCCCGACGATGTCAAAATCGTCACCCCCTGACTCGAGGGCCTCGTGCGCCTTGAGGTAATCGGCCCAATTCGCGCGACCACTGTAAATGTCTATCAGGCTCATGCGTTTGTGTCACAGACAGGTGGCAAGTTTGGCAGCCTGCGCCGCGTTTCGCGAGACTATTCGTAGCGCAGCGCCACCATCGGATCCACCTTTGTCGCGCGCCGCGCTGGAACATAGCACGCCAGCACCGCGACCAGGATAAGTAACACCGAGACACTCGCGAAGGTCAACGGATCGCGCGCGCCGACTCCGAAGAGAAGGCTTGCGAGGAACCGCCCCGTGATTGCCGCGAGAATCAGACCAATGCCCACACCAAGCGCGGCAATCTTAAGTCCCTTGCCAAGCACCATTCCAAGCACATCTGCTCGCGTTGCGCCCAGCGCGAGCCGAACGCCGATCTCGTGCACTCGTTGTGTCACGCCGTAGGAAATGACTCCATATATCCCAACTGCCGCCAGTAGCATTCCCACCGCGGCGAAGATCGCGATCAGAAATGCATTGAAGCGTGGAGCCGCAATCGAATCTGCAAGCACCTCTTCCATCGTGCTCACTCTCGCCAGCGGAATATCCCGATCCAGTGACCGTATCTTCTCGCGGAGCGTCGGGACAATCGATGTGGCCGGCCCCTTCATTCGCACTACCATGGAAAGTAGGCGCGACGGATTCTGGCGATAGGTGCCGTACATCTGCGGGTAGGGCGCGGCTGAGAGATCGGCATGCTTCACGTTCTTGACGACGCCGATGATGGTCAGCCAGGGACCTTTCTGACCGTCGGCAAGCGAGATGCGTTTGCCAATGGGATCCTCGCCCGGGAAGTAGCGCGTTGCCATCGCGTCGTTGATGATCGTCACTCCAGGCGTTCCGGCGCCATCCGCAAATGAAAAGTCCTTGCCCCCGGTCATCCCAATGCCAAACGTCGAGAAGTAGCCTGGGCTGACAGAATAGGCTTCAGCATCTACTACTTGTTCGGGTGGAGGCGCTGGACGACCCTCGATTGAGAACGACAGTACGTTGCCGCCGCCGCCAAGGGGTATCGAGTCGATGGCCGCAGCGGACTCGACGCCGGGCAGTGCGCGGACGCCCTCGAGCAGCTCATCAAAAAACGTCGCAATCTGTGGACCCTCGGGATACTTGTTTCGGGGCAGCAATATTTGCGTCGTGACGATGCGTTCCGCGCTAAAGCCCGGATCCGTATTCTGCAGACGCATGAAACTGCGAAGAAGCAATCCGGCCGACACCAGAAGCATGAGGGCGATAGCGACCTCGGCAACTGCGACCGAATCTCTCAACATTGCCCCACGCCGGCTTTCGCTCGAGCTGCGTCCGCCTTCCTTCAGCGAATCGTTGAGATCTACTTTGGTGGCTGTGAGAGCAGGGACTATTCCGAAGATCAGTCCCGTCAGCAGCGAGACGATGAGCGCGAAGCCGAGGACCCGATAGTTGAGTCCCGCGTCGGCGAGCCTTGGAACATTGTCGGGCGCGAACGAGCGAAGCGCATCGACGCCCCAGACCGCCAGCAGCAAACCGACAGTGCCACCGGAAATTGCCAGCAGCGTGCTTTCGGTCAGCAATTGCCGCAGCAACCGCCCCCGGCGGGCGCCGAGCGCGGAGCGAATGGCGATCTCACGTTCACGAGTGGCAGCTCGAGCGAGCAGCAAATTGGCTACGTTGGCACACGCTATCAGCAGCAGGAAAAGAACGGCGCTCATGATAATCAAAAGAGGTTTGCGAATATTGCCGGTGAATCTCTCGTGAAGGCCCAGCGCTGTCACTGTCCATCCGGCATTGGCAGCCGGATACTGCACCGCAAGCCGAGCGGTGAGACTTGCCATCTCAACGCTAGCCTGCTCGAGAGAT
>JBDTUW010000425.1:0-4676 GCA_040007555.1 Acidobacteriota bacterium
TTTCGGTTGTGAGGCGGGTTCCTAGTTACTCCTTGGTGCTTTCCTCCTGCTTTCAACTCGATACGGGATGGCTGACTATGCCTTTCCCGGAGGGCTTCCCACCCCCTAGTCAATGGACCATTTCCAGGTCTACGCCAGATCCCAGTGGGAGCCGCACCCGGAGCCCGATGTCGTGTTTGTTCAGGCAGGTGTCGGCGGCCTCGCGTGCGCCGTGATTAGCTGGTTGTGTCACCATTACGCCAACAAACGCCCTTTCACAATCGTGTGCGAGCCGGCGAACGCGGCCTGCCTGCTGCAGGCAGCTCGAGCGGGAACGCCAACGCCGCTCATGGGCCCCTTTGATACGATTATGGCCGGGCTGCGGTGCGGAGAAGTCTCACCTCTCGCCTGGCCAGCTCTGTCCGCTGGTGCCGACGCTTTCGTTGCGATCGATGATGAGTGGGCAATGCAGGCGATGCGCGCCCTTGCTCACCCACGCGATCAGGACGCAACCGTGACAGCCGGGGCCTCAGGCGCCTGTGGTCTTGGGACAATGTTGGCTACCCTCGACGACTCGCGACTCGACCAAGTGCGCACCGCAGCCGGGATCAGCGCCCGCTCCCGAATTCTTGTGATCAACACCGAGGGCGCTACTGACCCTGAACTTTATGAGCGAGTTATGGAAAACCGGCGGTCGGATGCCTGACGCACCAACTGTTCCAACCCTTCCGCGAGCAGCTTCAGAACATCTTCGATTCGTATGCTCTGCGGGTAATCTCCGCTCGATCGGCCGGAGCTTGTGCTGCCCATTCGCTGGGCTTATCATTGACCGTTCGTTAGGGTCCAACATTTGGAGGCATTGGTATCCTCAATGCACTCCGCGACGATTGGGTAGATTTGGAGGACAACAATGAGTATGGAAGCTCTCGGCATGGTCGAGACTAAGGGATTTGTCGGAGCAGTTGAGGCCGCGGATGCGATGGTCAAGGCCGCCAATGTTCAGCTGGTTGGCAAGGAATACATCGGCGCCGGATACGTCACCGTCTTTGTGCGCGGCGATGTCGGCGCCGTCAAGGCAGCGACGGATGCTGGCGCAGCTGCCGCCCGGCGCGTCGGCGAGCTCGTTTCCGTACACGTCATCCCACGCCCCCATATGGAAGTTGAGCGGGTGCTCCCGCAAAACGGTTATCGCTCCGGCGGTCGACTCGAGGGCGGAGACGCGCGTGCGCTCACCGAAGGCGATGGAGGGAGCAACGCAAAGCGAATCCCCGGCAGCAGAGAAGAAAAGAAGTAGGGTGAGCGGCAGCTCGCATATCTCCTGGTCGCTTTCGACTCCCATCTCAAGGCGTTGACCGCGAAAGGCTGCAGCGGCGGTTTCGCGCGATTACCCCTCCTATGTCAGACAAGGACCTTCAATCCGTCCAGGCTGCTCGTGATCTGGTCGAAGCGGCGCATCGAGCGCAAGCCGTGGTTGCGAGTTTCGATCAGGAAAAGATCGATTCAATCTGTCAGGCGATGGCTTACGCCGCTCAACGCCAGTCCCTGCGCCTTGCCACATTGGCCCACGAAGAAACGGGCTATGGCAATCCGACCGACAAGAACGTCAAAAATCTCTTCTCTGCAGTCGATGTCCACAATTACTTCAGACGACTGCGAACCGTAGGTGTTGTTCGGGAGACTGAAAGCGTCATCGAGATTGCCGCGCCACGGGGCGTCGTTGCGGCGATCATACCGTCAACCAATCCAACCTCGACTGCGATCTTCAAGATTCTGATCTCGATCAAGTCCCGAAACGCGGTGGTGCTCAGTCCTCATCCTTCCGCGACGCGCTGCGTTGTCGAAACGGCTCGCATTATGCGCGAGGCTGGTGTCGGCGCGGGCCTTCCGGCCGAGGCGGTGGGCTGCCTCGAGTTGACCACGATCGAAGGCACCGAAGCGCTCATGAAGCATCGGTTGACAGCAGTCATTCTGGCCACCGGCGGACTCGGTCTGGTGCGCGCTGCATACTCTTCCGGAAAGCCCGCCTTTGGGGTTGGGCCCGGAAACGTGCCGGCATTTATCGAGCGGTCCGCCGATGTTCCAAAGGCCGTGCGGGACATTCTGGCCAGCAAGTGTTTCGATTTCGGAACGATTTGTGCATCCGAGCAGGCAGTCGTCGTCGACGTCTCAGTCGATGCGGAAGTGCGCAATCAATTCGTCGCTCAGGGCGCATATTTTCTAAAGCCGGCGGAGGCGGAGGCGCTCGCCAAACTGGTGGTCACGCCGCAGCGAAGTCTCAACCCGAAGATCGTCGGCAAACCTGCGACAACTCTGGCTGAATGGGCTGGCATTACTGTCCCTCCAGGCACGCGGTGCCTGATGGCCGAAGTGGCGGGGGTCGGTCGCGATTATCCGCTCTCGATGGAGAAGCTCTCGCCGATCCTCGCCTACTACACCGCCAATGGCCTTGAAGAGGGAGTCCGTCTCTGCGATGCCATCCTGCATTACGGTGGGATGGGGCATACGGCGGCTATTCACTCGCGCGACCGTCAGGCGGTGCTGCATTACGGGCTGCTGATGCCCGCCGCGAGAGTCGTTGTCAACACGCCCTCGACTCACGGCGCGATCGGATATTCGACTGCCCTGGCTCCTTCAATGACGCTCGGTTGCGGCTCGTGGGGAGGCAACGTCACATCGGATAATATCTCGCCGCTGCACTTGATGGACATCAAACGGGTTGCCTTTGAGACTCGTCCGGTGACCTCCGAGAGTTCGCTGCCCGAGCAACCAGCACGCGCAGAGCGAATCGCATCGCCGCAGGCGCCTTCCCATCTTCCTGAACCTGCGCTCACCCCTGCGCCCACCATTGATCGCGGAGCAATTGCCGCGCTGGTCGACAAGTTTCTCAAAACTCGCGCCCCGAACGCTTCCCCCACCGAAGAGCCGATCGCGCCCGCAAAAGACAACGGTCGTCCGCCTGCTGTCGACTTCGTCTGTGAGGAAGATGTCCGCCGTGCAGTCAAGACCGGCGATAAGATTTACATCAACGAAAAGACGATCATCACTCCTGCTGCGCGGGAATTGGGCGACACCCGCGATATCTTTGCCAAACCGTAATCCCCTGCCGCAGGAATTCCTGTGACCGAAGGGTGACCGATATTCATCCGGTATTATCGGGCGAATCTGCTCCTGAACTCATCAAGGCGATTGGGACGTCGGGAGCAGGGCCTCGACCGCCGAAAGGAACGCGAGTCCGCTATGCGCATTTACCTCCTGATCATGACATTGATGATAGTGCTTCTGCCCGCGGCGATCCGTGATGTGGCACCCCAGGGTCGCCCGAAGCTGGGACCCGGAAGAAAGTACACGACGATCGAGCGCGTTCAGCCGGAAAGGCTCGCGGCGCTTCACCGCGGTCGATTGGCGCGGAGCGGCACCAGACACGAGGTCCGGCTTGCAACAGACCTGCGCGACTATCGTGCGATCCTCCACGCTCACGCCGAAGATGCCACGCACACTGGCGGAACCAGGCCGGAGATGCTTGCGGCCGCCAAACGCGCTGGAGTTCAGGTCATCATGCTGACCGATCACGTCCGTCCACAGCGGGACTTCATCAACGACAGCTGGCGAGGAATGCGCGAAGGCGTGCTTTTCATCCCGGGCGCTGAGGCTGAAGGGTTTCTGGTGTATCCGCAGCGTTCGATCAAGGGGGAGCCATTCTCCAATCGCGCCGAGTACATCGCGCTCGCGAAGCGGGGCGGAGGTGACATCTTTCTTTCGCATGTTGAAGAACGATTCGATTGGCCCACCGCGGAACTCGATGGTCTGGAGATATACAACAACCACACCGATATCAAGGACGAGGGGCCATTTCTCATGTGGCTCACTTCAGCTTTGAGTGACCCAGCGCGCCTTTCGCAACTCTCAAAAGCCCTTGACGAATATCCGACCGAGTTCTTCGGAGCGTCTCAGGATTATCTTACCCCGATCATCGAGAAGTGGGATCGCGACCTCCTCACGAATCGATCAACGGGTGTAGCGGCGAACGATTGCCATCACAATCAGGGTTTCACGATTCGCGTCGGCACTGCCAACTCAATCGAAATACTCGAGATGGTTGGGGGCGACAAACCGCGAACCATAACGGTCGAGCAGCAGCCGCGCATCGCGGAAATGATCCAGGGGCGAAAGGCCGGTGATGTCATCGCCCGCATCGATATCGATCCATACGAGCGGAGCATGAACTTCGTCTCGACACACATCCTCGCCTCCGAACTGAATGAAGAATCAGTTCGTGATGCGCTACGGCGAAGTCACGCCTACGTCGCTCACGATTGGCTGACTGATCCGACCGGGTTCGCATTCGTCGCGAGAGATGAGGGTTCGAGCCGCAATCTTGGAATTATGGGAGACGAGATTGCGCTGCGATCGAAGCTGCAGCTGCAAATCGAGGCGCCAGGAGTGGGTGCAATCAAGCTCTTTCATAACGGCAGGATCGTTGGCGAGGCGGAAAGTGATCGGATGGTGTTTAAGGTCGAAGCACCCGGAGTCTATCGCGTCGAAATCTGGTTGAGCGTCGATGGAGAACTTCGCCCGTGGATCTATAGCAACGCGATCAGAGTCCTGCCTCGTTAGCTCTCGCGTCAGGTACGTCTGTAGGGGCGGGGCTTGTCCCCGCCCGTTCTCGCAGACGCCGTCGCCGGGCGGGGACAAGCCCC
>JBDTUW010000426.1:0-4669 GCA_040007555.1 Acidobacteriota bacterium
CCCGGCCCGACCAGATTGAAGATACCCGCCTGCGGCTTGCGACGGAAGAGGCGTTGGCCCTGGGTCTGGCGGCCCTGGATGAGCGTGACAGGTTGGTTCTGACCTACTATTATTTTGAGGATCTGACCCTTCGAGAGATCGGGGCATTGATGCATGTACACGAGGCGACGATCTCGAGGTGGCTGCAACGCGCACAGAAGCAGGCGCGACAAAAGACAGAACAGATACTCCAGCGAAATTACGGATTGCGTCGGGCCGAGGTTGCCGAGTGCCTCCAGATAGCCGCCCGGGCCGATATCGACGTCAGGAGATTGCTGGACGGACCGGAAGAGGCCTCTGCGGGTCGGGTGCCCTAACCCTCCGCCCGACTGGTTCTGAAGGCTGATTCTGGCCGCAAGAAGTTGTAATTTGTTCGTTCTGCAAGTGTATTGAGTGCTGATTGAGCCCCATTTAAGAAGCATTTGAGCCCGATTTTGAGCGCTATTTTAGTTTGACGATGGCTTTCGAACGAAACAACACGGCGGGTGACTTTGAGACGATGCTGCGGCGGCACCTGGCGCATAGCAGTCGCCTCAACGCACCCTGCGCCGAGTTCGATCCGGAGGCGGCGAATGCTTATCTGGAAGGAGCGCTCGGAGAGGCTTCACGGTCACACTACGAAAGCCACCTCGCCGCCTGCACCGATTGCCGACATGCAATTGTTGCTCTCAATAGATTGTCTCCAGCGATCGCGCCGGAGCTCTCCACGATTCCCGCCCGCGAGCCAGTTGCTGAATGGTGGCAATCAGTCAAAGACGGACTCCGTATGCCGGGGTGGCGCTACGCTATGGTTGGGATGGCTACCTTGGTAGTTGCCTTTGGAGCTTACTATGCCTTGAGACGCCCCTCACAAACAACGGCACCGCTAACAGCCATCGGCACGGATGAGATCGCTCCTCAGGCGGCGCCGACGCCGAACCAGACCGCCACCGAAGTGGCAGGTAACGTGGTTCCGCCTATGGTGAGTCGGGGTGTCGTGGGAGGCATCGAGCCACGTGCGGAGGAGGCTGGACAGTTGGCGCGCGCCCGGCTCAATACCTCTTCTGGTATCCTTGCCGGTCGGGGCCAGGCCGCGCAAAACGTCATTTCTGGCAAGGTGAGCAGTATCGGTGGGGTGGCAGTGGCGGAAGCGGAAGTTGTGCTGATCGATTCTGTGTCGCAGCAGGCGCAGGCGGCAACACGTACTGACGCTTTAGGCCAGTTCAGGTTGCCGGCGGTTCCCGAAGGCAATTACCGGCTCAACGTTCAGGCTGAGGGTTACGCGCCACAGCAGATCTCCGATTTACGACCGATCATCGCTCAGGACGTCCAGGTAAAGCTCGATCTTGGACCATCGGGCCGGCAGGCGATCGTGTCGCTTCAGCAAAGGTCAGTCGCGACTGAGACCGATGACAAGAAAGACGCAGCCAAACAGGAGATGGTGGCTCAGCGCCAGGACGTACCAAGGCGTGCTGAGGCCTCGGCGCCACCGTCCTCGACCGCGTCGTCGGCAGCTAATGAAGGTAATAGTCGACCGGTGCCGGATGCAGCAGCACGGAGACTGGCACCGCAGGAGGCGAAGGCTGCAAAGCCTCAGCCGACACCGAATCGTTCGAACGAAGACGAGAACTTCCACGCGCTTCTCCGCAAGGTGCGCGACAAGACCTTCCGTTTCGACAGGGGTGTCTGGGTCGATCAGGAGTACAAGCCTGAGAACAGGTTGCCCCGAGTGCGTCTTAACCGCGAGACGCCGGAGTTTGAAAAAATCATCTCAGAGATACCCTCGCTTGTTCCATTCTTCGATCTTGGCAAGGTGATCGTCGTCTGGCAGGGAAGGGTCTACGAGGTGAGAAAGTAGTTGATACTTGACCGTTGATGGATGATAGTTGAAGGACGAATTAGTCGACTTCAACCACAACTCCGGTCACGTTCAGCTATGAAGCGAATACTCCTTTTACTGTCTCTTCTCATTCTTTCCGCTCACATCCAGTTCGCCACCACCGCACAGCAGGCACAACTGTCGCCGCGGCCAAACCCTCAGATCGAAAAGCTCGTGGCCGAGATCTCGTCGTCGAATATCGAGGCGACGATTCGAAAGCTGGTGGGTTTTGGGACACGTCACACCCTCTCGGACCAGGACCATCCATCACGCGGCATAGGAGCCGCCCGGCGATGGATCAAGGAGGAGTTTGACCGCTACAGTCGCGAGTCCGGGGGACGCCTTGTCGTCACAGAAGATGAGTTTATCCAGCCTGCTGGAGGGCGCGTGCCGCGTGAGGCAAAGCTCGTCAATGTTGTGGCAACTCTCCCCGGGATGATGGCAGAGGCGAAGGATCGGATGCTCGTCGTCAGCGGACACTACGATTCGATCTGCTCCCCGGGAAGCGACGTCGAGTGCGACGCGCCGGGTGCGAACGATGACGCCTCAGGCACGGCCGCTGTCATGGAAATGGCGCGTGTCATGTCGAAGTACCAGTTCGATGCGACGATCGTATTTATGGCCGTCCCTGGCGAGGAACAGGGTCTGCTCGGTGCGACTCACTGGGCCGAAGAAGCGAAAAAGAAAAATCTAAAGATTTCCGCGATGTTCACTAATGACATTATCGGGAACACCTGGGGTGGTAATGGCGTGAGAGATAATCGGCGGCTTCGTGTGTTTTCCGAGGGCGTACCCACAGCTGAAACGGAGGCCGAAACGCGATCTCGTCAATCAGTTGGGGGAGAAAACGACAGCCCCTCACGTCAGTTGGCTAGATATATCAAGGAGACCGGCGAACGGTATCTCAATGGATTTGAAGTGACGCTCGTCTTTCGGCGCGACCGATATGGCCGGGGCGGAGATCACATTCCGTTCCTTCAGCGAGGCTATCCCGCCGTCCGCTTTACTGAGCCGAATGAGGACTTCACCCGGCAGCATCAGAAGATTCGCGTCGAGAACAGCGTCAAGTACGGCGATGTGATCGAGATGGTTGACTTCGACTACATCGCGAAAGTTGCAGGCGTTAATGCCGCGTCTCTCGCAAGCCTCGCACTGGCTCCGACGGCTCCCGCAGGCGTGCGGTTCAAGAGTGCTCGTCAGGAGTACGATACGCTCGTCTCGTGGGAAAAGAGTCCCGAACCCGATGCCGCTGGGTACCGGGTAGTCTGGAGACGGACGTATCAACCGTTCTGGGAGCGCAGCCTTGATGTTGGGGACGTCACCGAGTATGTGCTGAAAGGGCTGTCCAAAGATGATTACTTTTTTGGAGTCCAGGCAATTGACCGCGAAGGGAACGCAAGCGTCGCGGTCTTTCCTCGAGCTGCTGCCAGACAGTAAGCGCAGACAGTCGAAGAAGGAGTGGAGCGACTTATGAAGCAGATACCTGGGCGGTTGTTTAGGCCTCAGACTCTTTTCGGCGTACTTTTTCCTGGCCCGATTTTTTTTGCATTGATGATCTGCCTGGCTCCGGCGAACCTTGCCGCGCAGACGCCTAAGACGCAGCGACCTGTGAAGAATCCGCCGCAGTATCCGAGCATCATTGATCTGGAGAGCAAGGGTACGTCGACGCGCAAGACCGCTGAACCGGACGCGACTGTGCAGCAGTCAGGGGCAGTCGTCCCAGCGGCATTGGTGCGGGCGGTCGAGTCGCTGGCGAGCGAAGTGCGAACTCTCGTACAGGAAATGAGAGCGCTCAACGTTCGACAACAGGCACAGCTTGATCTTCTGCGGCTCACTCGTGGCGACTTGCGGATTGATAGTCAGGATCGCGACCTGCGCGCGGTCACTGAGCGTCTGGCGCAAGTCGAACGGGACGAGCAGGCCCTGCGGTCGGCATTGACGCCGGAGGGACTGGCGGCGCAGGTGTCGAGAGTGGGGACGATCGACCGGGACGAAACGATGCGCATGATGAAGCGTGATCTCGAGGCTCGCCTGGCCACACTGCTGCCGGAGAAGGAGCGTCTGAAGATCCGCAAAGCCGAACTTGAGGAGAGCCTTGGCGGGTTTCGCGAAGCCAATGAAAGAGCCGAAAAGCGAATCGAGCTCATCGATGAGGCTCTGCGGCAGCTGACGGGACCCGGTGCGGGTAAGGGCGCCGTTCCAAGACCTGACAATCTCAGGTAGCCCTGATCCGCATCTACCTGTGCTCGAAGCCGTAGCTGTTTGCCGGGTTCGCAATCATACGAACGCGAATGAACTCCGAACCCTTCCGTCGAACGCGGTAACACTACCCCCTGGGTTCGAAAGCGCGCCCGGGTCGCCCGACCCACCCGACCTAATTGACGTAGTCTCGCGTCGGCGCGACAATGCCGGTTCTAATCACACCAGCTTTACCACCACTTGGGAGGTCCTATGAGCGATGATCAGCTAAAAAGACGCGATTTTCTCAAAAGTACTGCTGTTGCCGGCATGGCGGCGCCGCTTCTTGCGGGCACTGTCCGATGTGAACCAATGCAGCGGGGGCGACCGGTTGTCGTCTCGAGTGCCAATGAAGCGCGCGGCGCGAATGGAGACGTCTTTCGCGGAGGCCTTGCCTGCGTGACTCGCGCGATGGAGATCATCAAGTCGGGCGGAGATACGCTCGATGCCGTCATTGCGGGCGTCAACATTGTCGAAGATGACCCGCGAGACAACTCCGTTGGCTATGGTGGACTCCCGAACGAGGAAGGCGAC
>JBDTUW010000427.1:0-4667 GCA_040007555.1 Acidobacteriota bacterium
TCCCATGCAAGTCGAGTTTGGTGACCATGTTATTGCGGTGATGTTCGACAGTCCGAACACCGATTCCCAGCATCGTCGCAATCTCCCGGCTCGTCTTCCCTTCGGAGATCAGCCTCAGGACGCGACGTTCGGTTGGGGTCAGACTCGCGAGTGCGGGTTTCTCGGCCTCGAGCGTAGCGGCGCGCGTGCTACGCCGGATGAGATAGGACGAAAGCGCGGGGCTAATGTAATCGCCTCCCGCAGCGACCGCTTTGATGCAGCTCACGATCTCGATGATAGCGCTGTCTTTCAGCACATAGCCCTTGACGCCCAGCTCGAGGGCGGCGTGCAGATAATGCTCATCCTTGTGCGTCGTCAGAAAGATGAGCGGAACGGTGATCCGCATTTCGCGGGCTGCTCGCGCCACACCGAAACCGTCCGTGAGCGGCATCGCCAGATCGAGCATTGCAACATCAGGCGGCGCATCCCGTAAGAGCGTAATTGCCTGTTCGCCATCTGCGGCTTCAGCGACCACCTTCAGCTGCGGGTCATGCTCGATGATCTGGCGCAATCCCTGGCGGTACACCGGGTGATCGTCGGCAATCAAAATGCGAATCGGGTCCTTCATCAGGGCATCACCCTCGCCTTTCCAGGAATAGTGCTGAGTGGTTCCGGCTCAGCGCTCACCGAAAATGCCAACCACGAATCTCATGCTATTTGTTCTTGAGATCAATCCGAACCGTAACGGTCGTGCCCTGCCCGGGACTCGATTGAATCGTCGGCGTTCCACCGAGAATTCGTGCGCGCTCAGCGATGCCGTGCAAGCCGAGCCCAACGCGCGCATGTCCAGCAACTACGAATCCACGGCCATTGTCGCGAATGGTGAGGACAGCCTGATCCGGATCAATACGCAGTCTCACTTGCGCCTCGGTCGCTCCGGAGTGTTTGAGTATGTTGTTGAGAGATTCCTGAACGATGCGATAAAGCGTGATGTCCTCGCCAGAACCAAAAAGTCCGTCGCAATTGTCGAGTTCGTGCGTGAAGAGTATTGGGGAGCTCTCGGCTACGGTATCGATCATGGCCATTAGCGCCAGGCGCAAGCCAAGCTGATCCAAATGAGGTGGGCGCAAGTCGTGCGAAATAGTACGCACTTCCTCGAGTGCCTGCGAGACCGCCTCACTCAAGTCATCGAACTGAGTGCGGTCCCTCTCATCCGGCAGCTTCGCCGCGTGGAGCATGACTCGGTTCTTGATCACCAACAGATTCTGACTAAGGCTATCGTGGAGCTCGGTCGCAATTCGCTTTCGTTCCTGCTCCTGCGATTCGATGAGTTGACGCGCGAACTCCTGCTGCTGGTCATGGCGACGCTGCAAAGCCGCGATCCGCCATCGGTACGCACCAACCGCAAGCCCCGCGACCAACAAAAGCTCCAGACCGGCAAACCACCAGCGCCGCCAGAAGGGCGGCACGATGCGAATGTTTAAACTTGCGCCATCCATGTTCCACACGCCATCGCTGTTGGAACCTCGCACATGCAGTGTGTAATCACCGGCATCAAGGTTGGTGAAAGTCACATCGCGTCGCGTTCCCAGATGAATCCATCGCCCGCTGTATCCCGAGAGCTGATAAGCGTACTGATTCTTTTCGGGATGGCGAAAGCTCAGCGCTGCGAACTCAAACGTCAAAATGTTGTCTTTGTATGAGAACTCAATCGAGGGTCGGGCGGCGATCCCCTTTTCAAGCAGCGCCACTCCTTCGACCGCGTCGGTGTTGTAACGGTGACAGGACGTCAGCACGATGGGCGGTGGCGTCGTGTCATCCTGAATATCTTCAGGCCGAAATGCACTGAAGCCTTCAGCTCCGCCAAAGAAGAACACGCCACCCCGGCTCTCGTACTGAGCATTCGCCTGAATCTCGTTGGCGAACAAGCCATCAGTACGATCATAGCTCCTGCTGGCGCCGGTTTCCGGATCCAACCGCGCAAGGCCATCCGTCGTGCCCAGCCACAATTGGCGTCGCGTGTCTTCCAGAATCCCTACAATGTTGGCATTTCGCAACCCGTCCTTTTCAGTGTAGCGGCGAAACGCTTGCGTCCTGCGGTCAAACAGATTCAAGCCTCCGCCGGTGCCGACCCAAATCCGTCCCTCGCTGTCTTCGCGCATTGACCAGACCAGGTTGTAAGAGAGGGTGGTCGGATCCTTTGGATCGTGCAGGAAGCGTGTGAACCGCGCTGTCGTCCGATCAAACCTGTTCAGTCCCTGATCCGTGCCTATCCAGAGCATCGTCTCGCTGTCTTCGAGGATTGAGTAAACCAGGTTGTCGCTTAGGCTCTGCGGATCACCCGCGTCTTTCATGAAGGTCGTCATCTGCTCCGTGGCGGGATCGAATCTAAGCAGACCGCCGCCGTGCGAGCCGGTCCAGATCATGCCATCCCTTGTTACTCGCACCGAATGCAGCGAGCGCGCGGTCGGAAAGAAGCGCGTGCGCACCGCGCGACCTGGCAGACGTTCCACCCGAAATAGACCGCGGCCTGTAGCCAGCCAGAGGTTACCCGCCTCGTCCTCGTCGAAAGCGGAGACGTGCGGGCCGGCACCCGCAAATGGCCCGGTGTCCGCCAAAGGGGACGGATGCAATTCTGCAGTCAATCGGTCAATCTCAATGACTCCGCCAGCGCCACTCACCAATAAACGCCCTTCACGATCCTCGAAGAAGGCCGTCACTCGACTGACGTTTTCGCTTTTCGGACCGCGCGGGTGATTCATGAAGTTCACAAACGGTTTCGCGCGACCATCATACAGATTTAGTCCCGCGTCCTGTGCACTCACCCAAATGGACCCGCTCCTGTCCTCCGCGACCTCGAGAATCTTGTCGCCGCTCAAACCGTGTGGCGTCGTCTCATCGGCTACCTGATTGAGGAAACGCCCCGTCGAGGCGTCGAAGCGACCCAGGCCTCGCGCCGTTCCCAGCCACAGTCGCCCCTTGGCATCCGCGAATGCCCGCTGAACGTCATTGTCTGAGAGAGTGCCAGCATCCTGCGGATCGTTGCGAAAGTTTGTGAAGCGTCCATTGGCCCGGTCAAACCGGTTCAGACCATCACTCGTGCCCACCCAAAGCGTCCCCGCCCCGTCTTCAGCAATAGTCTGTACCCGGTTGTGACTCAGGCTTTGTGGATCAATAGGATCGTGCGTGTAGTGCTTCATCTCGAATGACTGAGGATTCAACTCGCTCAACCCTCGCGATGTGCCCAACCAAAGCACACCCACTCGATCCAGGTAAACATCATTAACGATATTCAGCATCCTGCTTCCCGGTATTGAACCATCGTTGATGAAGCGTTTGAACTTGCGCATCCGGGGATCAAAACGGTTGACTCCCTGGCCATCTGTCGCAACCCACAAGTACCCGGCGGTGTCCTGGACGATGGCGGTTACCGCGTTGAGGCTCAAACTCTCGGGGTCTTGTGGGTCATTGACATAAGCTTCGAAGCGCTCAGTCCTTCGATCATAGCGATTGAGTCCGCCTTTGTTTGTACCAACCCACAGCACACCATCTCGATCCTCGTAGATTGAGAGTATGTAGTTATCACGCAGCGACGCAGGATCGGCCTCATCGTGCCGGTAGACCGTAAACGAGTAGCCGTCGAATCTGTTCAGGCCGTCCTGTGTGCCAAACCACATGAAGCCCAGCCGGTCCTGGAATGCGCAGAGGACCGTGCTTTGCGAGAGCCCGTGTTCGATTGAGAGATGGGTGAATTTCAATGGACGAGCCGCCGTCAGCCATCCGTCTCGCGACCTCGACGGCGATTCGCTGGGTTCGGGCGCCCGATTCTCTTTCGTGAAACCTGGATCAGCTACGTCCCTGGCCGCAGCGGGCACGCGGGAAGGAAGCGAGCGCGGGTACGTCGAGAATCCTGTCAACGCGATCACCGCCAAGGCACACGGCCGCGTGAAGCCGCCGAAGACTTTGACGACTCGAGGAGCGATCCTGGCAAGGTCGACAAGACAAACAAACATTGACAACGATCCCGAATGGAGCTCGACCGAGAGCGTATTGCTAAGGTGTTTATCCTTCATTTTGCGAGTGCTCGCAAGCTGACGGATGACGCTTGTTCAGGTTGTTCGTCAAACGCTCCATTCCAAACCTGTTTTGATTGAATTGTACGCGGCGCGACCTCTCACACCGGTTCAACCACACGGAAGGCGCGAGGCGTCCTGCCCCGCCAGGATTACAGTTTCGAATTCCTTTGGTCTCGATGAACGCGACAAAGTCGGCATGATTGGAGCAAACGGGTCTGGGAAATCGACACTCCTCAAGGTGATCGCTGGCGAGGAGCAGTCTGGCACTGGCCGAGTCATCATCTCCAAACGGAAATGCAATTGTCACGCTTTCACAGAATCCACCCTTCGACCCGTCAGCGCCTTCTTCTCCGATCACTAACCCGCCGCCTTCACGCATCACACGTGTCGTTTTCTTCTCTCCGGTTTATCTCCTTCAGCCAGCCTCATCATTTGATTCTCGGGCGGTTCGCAAACAACCTCGCGGCCCATTACGAGAGGACTTTCCGTCCGAGCTTCCTGATTTTTCCACCACGCCTTTCGGGCACCAAGGCGATAAATTCATGTTTTCCGCTGGACACCACGCACTAAAAGCCCGGAATTCCCAAATAGGCACGCGTAAAAACAATTTTC
>JBDTUW010000428.1:0-4662 GCA_040007555.1 Acidobacteriota bacterium
GCGACAAGCACGGAGCACGACTGGTCGCTGCGCTTCGAGCGGCTTCAACCGATCGCGAGTGGGACCTCTTCGGAGCCGGCGGAGACGAGATGCGCGCTGAGGGTGTGGATACACTTGTTGACGCCCGCGACCTAGCCATCATGGGTGTGCTCGAAGTGGCCGCTGCGCTGCCCAGGCTGCTCGGAGCATTTCGCCGACTGCGACAGGCCGCGCTTGAACGTCGACCCGATCTTGTCCTTGTCATCGATTGGCCGGAATTCAACCTGCGGCTTGCCAGGCGCCTGCGGCGGGATGGTCACCGCATCGCCTACTACATCAGTCCGCAGGTCTGGGCCTGGCGCAGTCATCGGGTAAATGCGATCAAGCGTGATATCGAACAGATGCTCGTCATCCTTCCCTTTGAGCGCGATTTCTATGCTCGCGCGGGAGTCAAAGTCGACTATGTCGGTCACCCGCTCCTCGACAGCGTCTTTGTCACTTGCTCGCGTGAAGAGTTCTGCGCTCGACATGATCTGAATCCCGGCAGGCCGATCGTGGCTCTGCTCCCGGGCAGCCGGCAGACCGAGCTCAAGTTCATCCTGCCACCGATGCTATCGGCCATCAGGGAGCTCCGCAGGACCGCTCCGGAAATTCAGTTTGTCATTCCGCTCGCAGGAACAGTCAACCCGAGCGAGCTTAAAGCTGCCGGCGAAGTTCCGGAGGGCATCCACGTGATAGAGGGCGAGACCTACAACGCCATCGCCGCCGCGGACCTGGCAGTCGTTGCGAGTGGCACCGCAACGCTCGAAACGGCAATCATCGGGACCCCATTGATTGTGGTTTACAAGGCGTCACAGTTGAACTGGCGGATTTTTCAACCGCTGATCAACGCCAGATTCGTCGGCCTTCCGAACCTCATCGCGGACAGGCAAATTGCTCCCGAATTGTTGCAGAAGGATATGAACGGACCGCGACTCGCTGAGGAAATAGTTGCACTGCTTGGAGACAGGGAGCGGCTTGAGCAGCAGCGCGTCGATCTTAACTCGGTCCGCGAAAAGCTCGGGGAAGCGAATGCGTCTCAGCGGGCCGCGGAGATAATCCTCGAATTGTTGTCGCGCTCATGAAGTCTCGAATGCCCCCTTTATCTGATCACGATCCCATCCGGCGCCAAGCGCGAGCATGAGCTTGATTCGCGCTTTGTGACCGGGCAACATCCCGCCGAGGATGACTCCCATCCGAGTTAGCTGCCTGCCTGCGCCCTCATAGGCGTACGTATCCAGCACCCTGCCCCGAGCACAGCGGGACGTCATGATAATGACCACTCCTGCCGTCAGTGCCCGCTCGATGGCAGGTAAAGCAGCGACGGTGACATTCCCGCGACCCAGTCCTTCGATAATGATTCCGCGGGCTCCGTCGGAGACGGCGTGATCCACAAATCGGCCATCGCTCCCCGCCGTCATCCTGATCAGATCGACACGCTCATCAAGGGCGCTAGTCTGAATATGTTCCATTCTCGCAGGCTTCCGCGAGATGATGACCCGATCCTTATCGACGATGCCGAGTGGCCCAAAGTCCCGGCTCTGAAAAGTGTCGGTTGACTCCGTATGCGTCTTGGTAGCCTCGGCTGCGGAGAGAATCTGATCGTTCATGACAACGAGCACTCCCAGCCCCGCGGCCTCGGGCTCAGCGGCAACGCGAACAGCAGACCGCAGATTGGACGGTCCGTCCCAGCTCAATTCAGAGCTGTTGCGCATGGCGCCAACAAAAACCACCGGTTTGTCGCTCGAAAGGACAAGGCCATGAAGGTAGGCGGTTTCCTCGAGGGTGTCAGTGCCGTGTGTAATAACGACGCCATCAATATCAGAATCGTGCAGCTTCGAGGCGACGTGACGAGCCAGCTCAAACATTTTCTCCGGCGTCATATGAGGGCCGGGTAACCTGGCGAAGTCAATGGTCTCAAATCTGGCGATTGCATCCAGCCCCGGAACTCGCGCGAGAATCTCTGCGCCAGACAAGGCGGGAATGGCGCCACCACTCTTGGTGTCGATCTGCATCGAAATCGTCCCCCCCGTAAAGAAAATCGCAAGTCTCGGTTCGTGCCGCACGCGGTTGGTCCTTTCGCATATGATATCGAGCCAAGAGTATCAAATTAGGCGTGAAGAAAGGAACACACGTGAAGCCGCGACGAAGATCTCACGCGAAGACGCGAGGAAGAACAGGAGGGGTAGGGCGCACGCCGAGGCCCACGCGATACCCTCGCGAAACTCCTTCAACCGTTCTTGTTCTTCTTCGCGTCTTTTCGCGCCTTCGCGGCTTCGGGTGAGATCTTCGTCGCGCCTTCCCGCGTGTTCCTTTCTTCGGTTCGAAACAGGAAATGCGTTAGACTGTGACGCGAGTCGCCGATTCCACTGCGGCCCGAAATATCATGACGAAAGAGACACGAACGAACGAACCCCAGAAAGACGCTGCTCTTCGAGCCGACATTCGACGGCTGGGGAATCTTCTTGGCGAAACGCTCAAGCGGCTCGGCGGCGAAAAGCTCTTCGCCACCGAGGAGAACGTCCGGAATCTTTGTAAAGAGCTTCGAAGCGCCGACAATCGGTCCGCTCAAATTCGCCTCAAGCGGTTGCTGGCGGGCTTGAGCCTCGAGGAAGCCATCGGTGTCATCCGCGCCTTCTCTGTTTACTTTCAGTTGGTAAATATCGCTGAACAGCATCATCGGATTCGGCGCAAGCTCTATTACGAGCTTCACACTCCGGAGCAGCCACAGCGTGGATCGATCGCAGAGACCTTCCGGCGACTTGCGGCAGAGAATTCGGGAAGATCGTCGAAAGAGCTTTGCCGCGAAATGCAGCAGGTCATCGATCACCTTGAGGTGAAGCCAGTCATGACTGCGCACCCAACGGAGGCTGCGCGACGCACTCTGCTCGAAAAGCATCGCCGGATTGCAGAACTGCTGACGGATTTCGACGCCGCCGAATTGCCTCGCAGACAGCGCGAGGTACTCGCCGAACGACTGGCTGCCGAAGTCGAGTCCATCTGGCAAACCGATGAGGTCCGTCAGACTCAACCGACGGTTCTCGATGAAGTCAACAACGGACTCTATTATTTCGACGCGACACTCTTCGATGCGCTGCCAGGCATGCTCAAAGAGCTCGAATTGCGATTGGATGAGAATTTTCCTGGTGTCAAACTCAAAGATGGCGCTGCACCCGTACGATTTGGCTCGTGGATCGGCGGTGATCGTGACGGCAATCCTTTCGTGACCGCCGCCATCACCTGGGAGACCCTCGTCCTGCAGCAAAGGCGCGCCTTGCGGAAATATCTCGCCTCGAGTGGCGAACTCAGCAGACGTTTGAGCGAATCCATTCGATTCACTGGAGCGAGCGAGGAGCTTACTCAATCACTGGCTGCCGATGCGCAACGATTTCCGCAGATCGCGGTCGGAGCCAGGAAGCGCAACCCCGAGGAACCTTACCGCCAAAAGCTCGCCTTTATCTACGTGCGGCTCGAGACAACGATGCGGCGGAACCGTGATCTTGCCTCAGCGCTCCTCATCGACTCACCCAATCGGCTGATTTCGATACGGCCCGGATTGCCTCTCATCGCCACGCTGACTCGATCGGGGGCCGCGAGCGAGGGCGCCTATCGGACCGGTGCTGACCTGTGGGAGGACCTGCGGGTATTGCGTGACAGCCTGCGGGCTGGCCAGGCTCTTTTCGCGGCAGGAGAAGTGAATCGGCTCATGCAGCAGGTCGCGGCGTTTGATCTGCACGTCGCAGCGCTCGATCTCAGACAGCACAGTGAGCGCCATACGGCCGCGCTTGCCGAAATCACGCGCAGCTTCGGTCTCGCGCGCGATTACTCTCAAATGAGCGAAGAGGAACGGATGGAATGGCTGACAGCTGAGCTTGAATCGCCGCGCCCGCTGGTCAGCCCCGAGTCGTTCTTCACAATTGAGACCACTGAAACGCTGAATGTTTTCCGAGTCGCGCGACGGGCACTTGATGAAATCAGCCCGCGAGCCCTTGGAACCTACATTGTCAGCATGACGCGCAACACAAGCGACCTGCTCGCCGTGCTGCTGCTCGCTAAACAGGCCGGCCTCTTTGGCGCCGTTCCCGACACGCTCGACGACGGTAGCGCCGCTCCTGCCAGCAGATCGCATCACGTGCTACCTGTTGCACCCCTTTTTGAAACCATCGACGATCTTCGCCGAGCGCCCGAAGTGATGGAGCGACTCTTTGCCAATCTTACCTACCGCGAACAACTCTCGATGCGTGGGAATCTGCAGGAAATAATGATCGGCTACTCCGATAGCAGCAAGGACGGCGGCATCCTCACCTCAAGCTGGGAGCTCTATCAGGCGCAGGAGAAACTCTGGCAAACAGCGCGCGCGGCGGGGGTCGATTTGAGGCTCTTCCACGGCCGGGGGGGCACCGTTGGGCGCGGAGGCGGGCCGAGCCATGAAGCGATACTGGCGCAACCACCGGGTACCGTCGCAGGCAACATCAAGATCACCGAGCAGGGTGAAGTACTGTCATCGAAATACAGCCTTCCCGAAATCGCGCTGCGCAGTCTCGAGCTGACAACCGCAGCAGTGATCGCGGCCAGCATCAATAAGCCCGCCGATTCGCCGCCGCGCCTGATGAAATGGAAAGAGGCGATGGAGGAGCTTTCGCA
>JBDTUW010000429.1:0-4660 GCA_040007555.1 Acidobacteriota bacterium
AGCGTCACTTGATCATTCACAGTGTACGCACCTGCGAGCCCATAGAGCACCACATCGTTTTGTGTGAAGCGATCAAGCGGCGCCGTCAGAATCCCCAATCCCAGATTGCCAAAAACGTTGAGTTTTTTGCCGAAGTGCTTCCCGGCGATCGCCGTTGCGAAGAAGTTCATCGAGTTCAGCCCGATTCCTCGCGATTGATTCGAATTGGGCATCTCGACTCCAAAGCGGAAACCGAGTGCCGGCGTACGACGCGTCTCCGGGCGGAGTCTGAACTTTGTCGCAAGGAAAAAATCACCCCAATCGTGAGACGAATTCGTTCCCTGGCTCAGACGCAATGGAACTCCGCTCGGACGGAATTGACGATTGATGCTGATGAAGTTCTGGATCACTCCACCATTCTCAAACTCAATGTTCGGACCGAGCCCCATGCGAACCATGACGACACCGATCCGGGTGAGATCCGCATTTAGACCCGACAGCGTGAAGTCACGATCCTGCTGAAAATCGAAACCAAACTCGACGCGCGCTGATCCCGCCTTCACCGTCTCGACATCCTCGGTAATTAACGGCCTTTGCTGAGCCATCCCAATCACTGCGAGTGACGACTGCACAACAAAGAGGAACAGCGCTCGACCGAGGTGTCTACTCATGGCGTCTCCCTTGCCTTTCTCCGGCGCTCCCCTTTGATCCCAGCGGACAATACTCCCAATGCCAAGGCTCGTAAAAGTATGGCTGGAAACCGAATTTGCCGGCATTCTTTGCGAGCCAGCGATAAACCGGTGTCGCGGTCTGTAGCGCCCGGTTGTCATCGCGCGTGCTGACTGGCTCTCCACCTACATAAAGATCGAGCGCGCAACCGGTAAAGTGCGTGCTATATAACGCGAGCCCCGCGCGTCCAACTGGCGATGCCTCGCGTCTCAACTGCTCCTGATACTCGCGCGAACGGAACGCCGAAACGATCTTGAGCAACCTGGCCTCTGACATCATCCGCAGCGTGCGATCACCACTCACATCTCGCCCAAGGTCTCGGCGCGCCGCAGTCACCATGCGTTTATAGGCCGCGTAGGTCTTTCGCTCGAGCAGTCGCAAATCCATTGGTCGCTCGGGATCGTAGAGGTCAGAGTCCATCGCGGTGACCAGACGAGACCTTGGTGGATAACTTCGATCCTCTATGCGCCGGTTCTGCCACGTCGTCATCATGCGCGACCATGTTTCGTGGTCAAGGATTCCAGTCGGAGCAATTCTTTCGCGTGCTTGCCAGCTTGCGAGAGCAGTGACAAAGCGGCGCTCGTCCCAATCCCTGTCGAGCCGGATGAGCGAGGCAATGAGAGGAGTGTAGAGTTCCCATCCTCGTTGAGTCTTGCCACCAAACTCCCACTCAAGTTCTGTCTTCAATCGGGCGTTGGTTGCAATCGCTGCTTCTACAAAATCGAGAGTACCACTTGCAGGAAGTCTCCCCCCCAGTCCCAGGACCAGTGCAACAAGTAAGGCAAGTTGGGAAGTCTTTGATCGCATTGGGAAAGCTGTCAGTTGCCAGTTGTCAGTTGTTGTCAGTTGTCAGTTGCAGTCAGTTGCCAGTTGGCTGACTCTGTTCGTAGTACCGCCTTCAGGCGGAATGTTTCGAAATCGCGAGATTCCGCCTGAAGGCGGCATTGCGAACCACAACTGCCCACTCACCCCTGGCAACTGACAACTGACAACTACCTGGCGCGCACGTCGCGCACCAAACGAAAACCAATATCACCGCGTCCGCGCGTTGAAACAAAGGAGCCGCGCTCAATCACACGTGCGGCCAGCTCCGACGCCCTGAACTGTCCGCCTCGAATCACGCGGCCTTCACCTTCGCGTCCCTGAACCCTCATCCGCTGCCCACGCTGCGGACCCGCCGGATTAACACGCGGGCTGCGCCGGTAGTAATTGATATCGTACCAGTCCTGGCACCATTCCCATACCCGGCCTATCGCGCTCAATCTCGTCCCGGCCGTCCGCACAGCCTTTTCCCATTCAGCCTCAGTGGGTAAGCGGTAGCGCTTTCCTGTGGTCTGGGATACCCATCTGCAGAATTCATCCGCATCCTCCCAACTAACTCCGACGACGGGGGCATCATCAATCCCATCTCGGTAGGACTGCCTGTCCCACCCTGGAGACATCGGAGCTGCGTGCCCCGTCGCGTCGACGAATTGCTTGTAGTCACGATTGGTGACTTCAGAGAGGGCAATCTCGAAATCGCCTACGAGGACCGAGTGGGCGGGACGAGCATCACGGGAGCCATTATCGTCACCCATAGCGAACTCACCACCGGGCACGCGAAGCACCTCTGGATCGAGCCTCGCCTTGAGGTTGATCATGACGGTTCGACTCAAGCCCGCCGAGAGTTGAACGATTTCGCGCCACTCAAAGTAGCCCGGGCGCGTGGCTCTCACTGTGTGAGGGCCGGGCCGAAGACCACTGATGGTTACTGGCTGACCGGCAACACTTCTGACGCCCTGCGGCTGATCGTCGATGAAGACTTCCGACCCAGGCTCGTTGATAAACAGGGTCAGGCGGCCCGTCATCTCCCTTGTCCGGAGCGGAACAGTGAAACCGGTTGCGGGCGCTTGAACTTCGACCACGCCACGCCATGGCTCATGGCCAGGCGCCGATGCGGTCATCTGATGAGGGCCCGGAGTGAGATCGGAAATGATCAACCGCCCGGATCGATCTACGTCATATCGAGTACGTCCGTCGAGTTCGATGCGTGCACCAGCCGGCGCGCTGACGATCAAGCGAGCCGTCGCAGGTGTGACAGCCGGCGGGACCGTTGGGGTCGGACGCGGAGTGGTCTTGGTTGAAGTCGGCGTCGGCTTGGGCGCCGCCTTGGCCACGGGAGTGGGCGTGGGAGTCGGATTCGCGCGAGCAGGCTTCTTCTCAACGGACTTCTTGGCGGGTGCCGGGATATCCCGCCCAGTCGGGTTCTGGGCGCCATAGGACGTCGTTGCCAACGCGATCAGCATGATTAAGGCTAGCGAGCGCTGTCTGTCAGCCATAGGGCTTCCTTGTCTTCAAAAACTAAGGGCAATACTGGGGGCAACCTCTGGGCAATCGTTGCAGTGCGGGATCCGCGCTACTTAACGCAGCGGAAGCCGGTCTTATCATAAGTGCGTTCCGGTTGAACCACGCCGCGGTAGGTTGCCGTCGCCCGGTTGGGCGGAACATCGTAGGCTCCACCCCTGATAACTCTTCCGGGTGCGAGGACGTGATCGGCCTCGGCATAGCTGGTTAGTTCATTAGCGGTCCACTCCCAGACATTGCCGGAGAGGTCCAGAACGCCGAATGGACTCGCGCCCTGGGGAAAGCTGCCGACGGCAACGATACGTCCCGCCGAGCCGCGAGCATTCGCTCTTCCACTTTCCCACTTCGAACCCCAGGGGTATATGCGACCCTGAGATCCACGCGCGGCGAACTCCCATTCGCCCTCAGTCGGCAGTCTCTTGCCCGCCCATCTGGCGTAATCCGTCGCGTCCTGCCACGAGACGTTGATGACGGGATAGTTGCCCTCGTTCGGCGGGAACCTTCCGTCCTGCCAGTGGGCCGGAGCCTCCCTTCGAGTCTCCGTGATGAATTTTTGATACTGCTCGTTGGTGACCTCGGTGCGGTCGATAAGGAAGGGCGCGACCGTAACCGAATGAACCGGTCGCTCGAAGACATCTCCGCCATCACGGCCCATGTTGAACGTGCCGCCTGGAATGCGAATCATTCCTTCCGGCGTTGCGGGATTAGCTGTGGTTGATGTGGTGGGAGTGGTGCCTGGAGCAGGACCCGCCCTGCCTCTCCGCTTTGCGATTTCCTGCCACGCGATGACTGCAATCAGCGAAAAGAGTACGAGCAGGCAAAGGAGGATCCCGCCGGCCTGCCACAGAGCGCGCTTCGACCGGTCAGGCGATTCGGCGAGAGAAGCGCTGATCATGCGTTTCGGTAGTGGTGCTTCGACAAATTCTTCTTCGTCGAGGTTGAGCTCTTCTTCGCTGGTATCCTCGATCTGCCCGGTGGAAATCACCCGGCTCTCGATTGTCATCCTCACATCCGAGGTCGAGCGCCGCGGCTCAAACGAGGTAGTGCGATGATGAGGCGGCTGCTCGTCTGGAGGAGTTTCGATCTCGTCAGACGGCGTTCCGGGCGACAGGTGTGGGATGTCGTCGCCATAATAGAGTTCGGTGATCGTGACGGGCTGTGATTCCTGTGTACTGTAGGTTTCGGGACTTCCGCCCATCGGAGAAGTGTCGGGAGTCTTGCTCTCGCGCGCCAGCACGCGTTCCGTTGTTCTCGAGGGATCGAGTTCTGCCTCCTCTGCTACGTCCGCTTCCTTCAATTCTTTTTCGATCTGTTCCGAGTGTAGGTGTGAGGGTTGGTTATTGGGCTCGATGGCTCCGTGATCGATATCTATTGGGGCGAGACGGTTGACCTCAAGAGTTGTTTGATTGACTTCATCATCTGCTGGCTCGATGTCAAAAGGTTCGATCTCGGACGAGGTCAGACTTTGGCCGCAAACATCGCAGAACTGTGCGTATGGTGTTGCTGCGCCACCGCATCGCGGGCAATGGGGGCTGGCATCTTCGGGTTGCGAGCGCGAGATCGAGACTACTTCAGTAGTCAGAGTTGGCATGGACTGGTCGGGAATCGC
>JBDTUW010000430.1:0-4646 GCA_040007555.1 Acidobacteriota bacterium
GCTTCGGTCCTTGTTCCTGATGTTTCGTCATTTCACTTCCCTGCCTATTTACCTGTTACCTGGGATTGCGGAAATGCCCCATTGGAGATGAATGATGCGGCGTACCCTGACCTTTGTCTTTCTCGTCGTGAGCTTGCTCAATCCGATTTCTGGCAGCTCACAGGAGCGCATCGACGCGGACCTGAACGCCAAAATCCGGCGTGAAGGAATGGAGAATTCGCAGATCATGCGAACGATGCATTTCCTCACGGATGTGTATGGGCCGCGACTCACCGGGTCACCCAACCTTAAAGGTGCGGGCGAGTGGGTGATCAAGACCATGCAGTCGTGGGGTTTCGAGAACGGCCATCTGGAGCCCTGGGATTTCACGCATCCAGGATGGAACAACGAACGCCTGACCGCGCACATCATCTCTCCGGTAAAGGATCATCTGACCGCCGAAGCGCTGGCCTGGACGCGAGGGACAAACGGCACGGTGCAGGCGAGGGCCTTTCACCTCATTCCGCCTGACAGTCCAACTCCCGAACAACTAAAAACGTATCTCGAGAGTGTCAGGGATGCTGTCAAAGGCAGGATTGTGCTTGTCGGGAAGCAGATTGTCGTCCCCGTGACCATCGCTCCTCCGGCTCGCCGGGTCGAGGATCAGGCCGCAAAAGCGCGGTTCGATCCGGACAATCCAAATAGCGCGCAGACCGGTCGACGGGGGAATCGGCAACCTCCGGTTGCACAACCCGGAAAACTGACGGAGCGGCAGGTCAGTCAGGAAGTCGATGCATTCCTCGTTTCGAGCGGCGCGGCGCTCCGTATCGACGACGGTGGCCGTGAGCACGGTCAGATTCGTGCTTTCAACAATCGAACGTTCGACCTCACCAAGGCCGTCCCAACTGTGATTCTGCGCAATGAAGATTTCGGGCGCATCACGCGCATTCTTGCTGATGGCACACCCGTCGAACTCGAGTTCAATGTCGTCAACCACATCTATCCGGAAGGACGAACAGCGTACAACACGATTTCCGAGATTCCAGGCACCGACAAGCGAGACGAGGTGATCATGCTCGGCGGTCATCTGGACTCGTGGCATGCGGCCACCGGCGCTACCGACAACGCGATTGGCTGTGCCGTCATGATGGAGGCAGCACGCATACTCAAGGCAATCGGAGTCAAGCCACGTCGTACCATTCGGGTGGCGCTTTGGAGCGGTGAGGAGCAGGGTCTGTTGGGGTCGCAGGCTTATGTGAAAGAGCATTTCGGCTCCGCCGAAAACCCGAAACCCAATTTCTTCAAATTGGGCGGCTATTTCAACATCGATTCAGGCACCGGTCGCGCGCGCGGTTTGAGTGTCTTTGGGCCGGCAGAAGCGGCTCAGGTGTTGCGCCAGGTAGTCGCGCCCTTCGAGGACATAGGTGTCATGGGTGCACTTGCCTCTCGAAGCAGAGGGTTAGGCGGTTCGGACAATACGTCCTTCAGTCAGGCCGGCCTCCCGGGGATCGGCGTCACCCAGGATCCGATCGAATACAACTCGGCTACGTGGCACACGAATCTGGATAACTACGAACGAATCATCGAAGACGATGCGCGGAAATCGGCGATCGCGATAGCTGCGGCTGTCTACCAACTCGCGATGCGGGATGAGCTCCTGCGGCGGTTTAGTGCTGAGCAGATGCCGCCATTGCCTCCGCCACGCGCGGAGGGCGCACCTCCCGCAACGCCCGCGACGACGACGCCGCGTCCCGGGCAGTGAGCTACTGACTTACCGGAGTCATCAGCAATGCCACGATCGCCACTATCAATTGTCGGACGAAGTTCGCCGTCACCCATGAAAGCGCTGCTTGAGAGCGAGCGTCTTCGACGTGCCTTCGCATTTATCGACAGTTCAACTGATCGCTTCAACCTCGAACACGTCCGCATCTGCGAAATTCCAGCTCCACCGTTCAAAGAACATGACCGCGCTCACTACCTGGCGGCACGATTCATCGAACTGGGTCTCTCCGATGTACATACGGATAGTGAAGGCAATGTCATCGGATTTTATCGCGGTCAAGACGCGGACCCGCTTGTCGCCCTCTCAGCTCACATCGATACCGTCTTTCCGGAAGGAACCGATGTGCGTGTCCGCAGGGAAGGCGGGCGCTTTCTGGCACCTGGCATCGCCGACAATTGCGCCGGGCTGGCGGCGCTCATCGGGCTGGTTCAATCGCTCAATGCAGGGGCTCTTCGGGTGCAGGGCACGCTCGCCTTCGTAGCAACGGTCGGTGAGGAGGGAGAGGGTGACCTTCGCGGTGTCAGGCATCTCTTCAGCGAGGGACGCCTGGCGGGCCGCGTTTCTTCCTTCATCGCATTTGATGGCCCCGGGACGGACTACATCACTCATCAGGCTCTGGGCTCGCGGAGGTATCGAGTCAGGCTTGAGGGTCCCGGCGGCCACAGCTGGGCCGACTTTGGCGTCGTCAATCCCGTGCACGCGCTGGGCCGAGTGGCCGCGCGGCTGGCTGACTATCGCGCACCCGTCGAGCCGCGGACGACATACAATGTGGGCCGGATCGCGGGTGGCGAATCGGTCAATGTGATCCCACAGCATGCGGAGATGGATGTGGATTTGCGCTCAGTCTCCGAGAGCGAATTAGGTCGACTCGAGGAGTTTCTTTTGCAGGCGGTGCATCGATCTGTTGCGGAAGAAAACTCGATGCGATCGGCGTCGGGACAGGGTTTGCGGGTTGAGGTTTCATTGATCGGTAATCGCCCGTCAGGGGAGACCGCGGCGAACTCGACGTTGGTGCGAACGGCGGTCGCCGCGTCGCGTACGATGGGAATCGAACCGGTTCTCAATCGCGCCTCCACCGATGCGAACATTCCGATTAGTCTTGGGATTCCAGCGATCACGATCGGCACTGGGGGATCGTTTGGGGATTCGCATCGATTGAGCGAATGGTATTCCTCAGAAGGACGTGAAGGTGGTTATAAACGCGCACTGCTGATCGCGCTGGCTATGGCAGGAGTCGCATCGGATTGAGGAGAAGACCAATGTCTGAAGAGCACGAATTGAGCGAAGCGGAGAGAGACTTCTTTGAGGCAATCGACCGCAATACTGTGGCCGAGCAGGCGATCTTTGACACACTCGCCGATATCACCGACGAGCAATATTACACACTCTTTGAGGTGACTGCGGAACACACCTGCGGACCCGCAACAATACAGGTCTTTCCAGAACGCGCCGGAACGCTCTACCGCTGCAACAGCTGCGGCATGGCCGGTATCATCGGCGGATAGCAACCGTCAAAGCAGAAAAACGACAAGGCGCCGCAGACTTAAGCAATCTGCCGCGCCTCCGTCGTCTAAGCAGGTCTACGCCCGGACTGCAGAGTGTCAGGACTGGGTCAGTTTGACGGCCTTATAACCGCCGGTCGTAAAGTCCTTGATCCACCAAACGGCAAAGACGATGAAAGGAAGGATCGCGAGTTTGGAGACGAACCTGAACGAGGCCGCGGCGCCCCACTCATCAAACACACCGCCCATCTTGAAGATGACGAGGCCCAGCGCAAATTGACCGGCAAACCCCATGAGGCCCATCGTGAATGCCCCTCCCTGCGGAAATCTCTCCGATGTGATCCCCAGCATCGTCGGCCACATGAAGCAGACCCCCACGTAGAAAACAGTTGCGGCCAGGTAGGCCATGCCGGCCGTGGTCGCGCTCGACAGCAGGAGCAATCCAACGCCCGCAATAGTGACTGAGGCCCACATCATGCCGATTGGAGAGATTCGATGCGCAATTGGTCCAGCGAAGAAACGCAGCACGAACATTAGTGCGCTGCCATAAACCAGAATCATGGTTCCGGACATCTGCGCCGTATCGCGCAGAACCTTCTCGAGCCACTGACCGGGGGCAAGTTCAATGGAAGCCGTGAGCATCATCGTCAACATGAGGAGAATAAACGCCGGATGAAGCGCCGAACGCATCATCGTACCGGTTGAAACGCCAGCCGCAGCGCGCTCTGTGGGCGGGAACTTTTGTCCAAAGATAAGCACACCGTAAATGAGCGTGGGGATGAGGACGACACCCATTTTCGTTTGCCAGGTGAAACCCAACTGGTTCATGGCGATCGCAAGAACTCCGCCAATTATCAACCCGCCCGGCCACCAGGCGTGTAACACATTGAGTCGATGGGTTTTGTCATTGGGGTAGAGGGTTGCGGCGAGCGGGTTAATGACTGCTTCGACGAGACCATTGCCAAAACCGGCGACGAGCATTGACATGTAGAGTACCGTATAGCTCGGCGCGAAGATAAATGAGACGATCCCCGCGATGTGCAGTGCACAGGCAAGATAGAGGAGGTTGCGCATTCCGAGCGCATCGAGCATGGGCGACGCGATCAGGATCGTGCTGGCAAAACCAAAGAACGCCATCGCGGAAACCCAGCCGTAGTCGGCATTTGTCAGGGCGGGAGTGAACGAACTCTGGACCTGACTAGCGATATCTCCGCGAATTACGAAGATCATTGCGGTGGCGATGAGCGAGAGACAACTGGCGACGAACAGACGACGTTGGTTCATGTGCGGTCTTCCTTGGTTTTTTTGAAGATGAGCAGAACTCGACTGAAGTGGATTATGCCCGAAGAAGTTGCCAGTTGCCAGTTGCCAGTTGCCAGTTG
>JBDTUW010000431.1:0-4632 GCA_040007555.1 Acidobacteriota bacterium
CTACTTGCCTTCCTTCGCGTCTTTCGCGACCTTCGCGGCCTTCGCGTGAGTCTTCCTGTTCTCCAACGGCACCATTCAGGCCAACCGTGCACTTACCGTGAAAGGCAATTGTTTCACGCCGATCAGTGATCCCATCGGATCCATCAGCTATCTCGTGGACATTCGTCCCCGACTGCCTATTTGTAATGCCCATCTCTTTTCATCCTCGTGAAGGGATCACGAATTGACTCGACACGCTAAGACCGAAAACATCTCGTGCCGCGCTCAGTCGCTGATCGTCTGATTGAGATTTAATCGTCCGTGGCGCGTGGCGGAGTCGACGTCGGCGGCGGCGTCTGACGCCAGTAGTTTCTGATCTCGCTCCGCGGATCGTTCTCGACGTGAGTATCGGTGTCGAAGATCATCGTTGCCCGGTTTGTCGTGTCATACGCTGGCCATATGGGAATCCGCGGGTTGTTGGGATCACCAGTCCTGGCGAAGGCTACCCAGGCTGAAGCCAGTCGATCACACATCACCTTACCTTCCTTGTCTCCCACACCGACGATGTTGTCACGCACTCCATGGAATGACGCCGAAACATCGGTGCCGTGAACTGCGCCGAATTTGCCGTCGAAACCAGGGCTCTCCCACGACCAAAGATACATGTACGTAGCGCCCTTGCCGACAGCCACCTTGCGTTCAGCCTGCGTGATCGCTGAACGACGGAAGCCAGAGTCGGTCAGTGCCTGAGCCTGAATCAGGAACGGAGACTTTTGCGGATAGCGCTGACGATAGAGCGCCAGAATCTCGTCACCTTTACCCGGAAAGCGCTGATCGAGCACACCCTTCAGACCGGATTCATCAAGGCCGAAGTTGGTCAAGCTGAGCGCGGCGTCTTCGAGCGTTGTCGAAATGATGACCGGCACGTCAGCCGATTCCTGTGGCGCGACCGGATCAAATGGATGATGCGGCAAATAGCTGCCATCCACGACGGGGCTGAAACCTGGGATCCCGGTTTGCGCCTCGAGCAACTCTTGCCACGAGACCTTCTGGATGTCAGCGATACGCGTTTTGGGAATATTGAGTTTCGCTAGCAACTGTTCCGCTGCGCGTGTCGATGCTTCCTTTGTCGACAGCCGAAGGGACGAGCCGCTTTGCACGGCGGCCCGATGGAACAGACCCTTTGCCGCGGGCGTCGCGAGGATCGTCGAGGTCTTGGCACCACCACCCGACTGACCAAAGATCATGACGCGACCTGGATCACCACCGAACTTCTCGACGTTGGCTTGCACCCAGTGCAACGATGCGACCAGATCCATGATCCCAGTGACACCGGCAAATGCAAACTCCGGTGGCGCACCCAGTTCTGCGAGGTGAGTGTAGCCGTAGCTTGCCAACCGATGGTTGACCGTGATGACGACGACGTCGCCAAACAGTGCCAGTTGCGCGCCGTCGAAACCTGGAGCGTTGCCCGAGCCCGTAGCGAAGCCACCCCCGTGAAAGGAGACCAGCACCGGGCGCTTGCCACCATCATTGACGCCCGGTGTCCAGACGTTCAAGACGAGGCAGTCTTCTCCCATGCCTCCTGACTGCTGGTCCCATTGAATCATCATTCCGTATTCGCTGCGAAGGTTCGACAACGTTTGCGGGCAGCATTGGCCGTGCCCGAAACATTCGCGTACGCCAGTCCACGGCGCTGGCTTCTTCGGCGGCATGAATCGGTTCTTGCCCGTCGTGGAGGCTCCGTAAGGGATGCCCTTGAATTCCTTGATGCCGGCAGTGACGATACCCTGTACCTTCCCCGAACTCGTCTCCACTGTGTAAAATAGCTTGCTCTCGCTGCCGGCAACAGAAGCCGCTGCTGGACGTGCAGGTGTTGCAGTCGTTTGCGCTCCGGTCTGGGCGAGAGCCGTATTTCCGAGCGCGGAAACGGCACCCACCGTCGCTGCTGAGACCGACAGTCCCTTGAGAAAGCCGCGGCGACCAAAGCGGCTGAAAGCCAAACGTTGCGAGAATTCCCTTGTCTTCTTCGTCATGTTCAAGTCTCCATTTTCGTGCTCACGATGGATCGCTTCTGCTGCGTGCAGGCACACGATGCCAAATCGCCCGGCTGAGCTGGTGGGCGCAATCTGTTGATTGAGATGCGCGATTATCGTCAATCTACAGCCAGAAGCGCAAGACTTGATGCGGTCTTCCTGCAGGCGTTCCTCTCGGTGGCTGAGCAATCCCGCCCTTGTCCCTTCGACAGAGGAAAGCCGCCCACGACTTGCAGCGCGGAGACGTCCTGTGCACCAAAGCCCGATCCGGTTATGGCCAACATCCGCCCCTTGGAAAAAAGGGGCTTTCCGATGATCGACCCGTGATGAATCTTGCCCGTTATTCCCGCCTTACCTGGTGAGGGGCACGATCGCCGGGCTCTGGATCCACGGCCACTTCAACGGCTGCCGGCGCTGGTTGCTCCGTCCTCGTTGCACCGCTGACACTGTGGATGGATGCTACGGGTGTTCCCACAAGTACGTTGTCTGTCACCGTCGAACCCAACCTCGGCCATCTTCGCACCGTCGTGCTGACCATCCATGCGTTACAACAGTCTGGGAATGGCTACGTCCAGACCGGTGCGCAATACTTTGTTACCGTCACGCAACCGATGGGTAGCTGCCCGTATTCATTCGACAAGACCACCCAGAACATCTCGGGTCTGAAATACACCTCCCGCAGTTGAGTGATCGCGGTCGTGCTTCGCAAGGGAAGGCGTGGTATAAGCAAAAGCGCTTTGATACAGCTGCGCAATGTCGCGTGGCTCTAAATCTTCAAACCATCTCAATCCTGCTTTGCTGCGCTCGAAAAAAGCGCGAGGAAACGAATGTCCGAAACCCTCGACCCCTACCGGCTCGATCCGCAGGATGTAGCCGAACCTCCATCAGGTTTCCTGAACACGCTTCGACGCATAGGTCCGGGAATGATTCTCGCGGCCTCGATCGTCGGCTCGGGTGAGCTGATCGCGACGACAACCCTCGGTGCCAAAGTAGGCTACGCTGCACTCTGGGTGATTCTGCTCAGTTGCCTCATCAAACCTGCTGTCCAGGCCGAAATGGGGCGGTATGTGATCGCGACAGGTGAAACCGGCCTCGAAGCTTTCAATAAATTGCCTGGGCCACGCTTCGGACCCGGCAACGGAGTCTCATGGATCGTTTGGTGTTGGGCGGTCATGGTGCTGCTCACTCTATTGCAAATAGGCGCGATGTTTGGGGGTGTCGCGCAGGTGCTGAACCTCGTTATTCCCCGAATTCCAATCGGCGCCTGGGTAGTGATGCTCCTCATAGTAACGCTCGCCCTACTCCTTGGTGGCGCCTATGAGCGCATCGAGCGGCTGGCGATGGTCAAGGTCGGACTTTTTACTCTGCTGACGTTTTTGGCGGCGGTAATACTGACGCGGCAGACAGGGTTCCGATGGAGCGAGCTTGCCACCGGCTTTCAGTTCAAAATGCCGGGCGAAGGATTGGCAACCGCGGTGGCGGTCTTTGGCATTACGGGAGTCGGAGCGAGTGAGCTTTTCATGTATCCGTACTGGTGCGTTGAGAAAGGTTACGCGCGGTATACCGGAAAGCGAAACGAGACGAAGCAATGGGAGGCGCGGGCGCGCGGGTGGGTTCGTGTGATGAATGTCGACATTATCGCGTCGATGGTGGTTTACACGGTCGCCACCGTCGCTTTCTATCTGCTTGGCGCCGGCGTTCTTCACCGGATGGGGAAGGACCCGGCATCGGGCGATATGATTTTGGTGCTTTCGAATACCTATACTGCGACGCTAGGGCCGTGGTCTTTGTGGCTTTTCTATCTGGGGGCGATTGCGACGCTATACGGGACGATCTTCGCGGCGACGGCCGCACATTCGCGAATCTTCGCAGACCTGTTTCGACTGCTGGGATATTTCTCGCGTGATGATTACGCGGCGCGTTTGAGATTCCGCAAAGTATGGGTGGTCATTCTGACGATCATCCCGGTGATCCTCTATTTCGCGATTGAGTCACCCGTGAAGATGGTGGTCGCGGGAGGACTGGCGCAAGCCGCGATGTTGCCAATCATTGCGGTTGGGACGTTGATCCTTCGACATCGTCATCTTCCGCGTGAGATCGTGCCATCGCGGTTGGTAACAGCCGGGCTCTGGTTTGCCGCCGCGGTGATTGTGCTGCTGATGTGCTACTACGTCATCAACCAGTTGCTGTGATTGGCTGGCTGAGCTAAAGCTTCTCCGTGCCTCTGCGCTAAATCCTCGTCAGGATTTGATGGAAGGATGAATCGCTGACGTGCGATGGAAGGGCCTTGGTAGAAGAAAAGGCCTGGATAGCTTGTGAAGAAGCCACCCAGGCCCGACTGCTCCCACTGCGTTGGCTTGGGGCTATTCGTCGAGAAGGCTCAGAGGGTTGGCTCGATCCTCAAGAACGCCAAGCGGATTGGCCCGATCCTCCATTGGCGCGATCCTCAAGCGGATTAGCCGGGCGCAATCGCCGAAGAACGTCAGGTCTTCATCCGTAAAGTCGCCTTCGCGTTTGTTGATGACTTCAAGAACACCAATCGCGCGTGTCCGGCTGCGCATCGGAGCGAAGAGGGCGGAGCGCAGGATTGATCCTTCGATGATCGAGAGGTGCCGGG
>JBDTUW010000432.1:0-4629 GCA_040007555.1 Acidobacteriota bacterium
CGGAACCTTCGTCTTGATCTGTTTTGGCGCTGGCGTAGTCGCTCAGTTTGTACTGAGCGGCGGCCCGGCCGGCAGCCAATTGGCGATAAACCTTACATGGGGTTTTGCTGTCACCCTCGGCATTTATGTTGCTGGAGGAGTCTCCGGCGCTCATCTAAATCCAGCGGTGACCGTGGCTCTCGCTGCGCGGCGCGGCTTCCCGTGGAGCAAGGTTCTGCCTTATTCCATCGCCCAGATATTGGGAGCATTTACGGCGGCTGGCGCAGTCCTGCTTGTCTATCGCGACGCGTTTAACGCTTTTGACGGCGGCGTTCGAGAGGTCCTCGGAGCGAAGGGCACTGCCGGCATCTTTGCCACCTATCCTCAGTCCTACCTCTCTACCTTTGGTGGATTGGTTGACCAGATATTTGGTACCGCGATACTGCTCCTCGTGATTCTTGCGATCACGGACGCCCGAAATTCGGCGCCGACAGGCAATCTGGCGCCGCTCTTTATTGGCCTTCTGGTATTCGTCATTGGCACTGCCTTTGGCTTCAACGCCGGCTACGCCATCAATCCCGCTCGCGATCTGGGCCCAAGGCTCTTCACTGCAATCGCTGGCTGGGGTTTCGAAGTCTTTCGTGCGGGGAACATGTGGTTCTGGGTGCCGATCGTTGGCCCCTTGATCGGCGGTGTGTTGGGCGCCACTGTGTATGATCTGTTGATCGGCAACCATTTTCCTGAAGGTCAGGCCGAGTGACACTGAAGATCGCAACCTGGAACGTCAATTCCATCGCCGTCCGGCTGCCGCAACTCCTCGACTGGCTGAGATCGTCACGACCGGACATCGTCTGCCTGCAGGAAATCAAGTGCACGGACGATCGCTTCCCAGCGGCCGAGATCGAGGAGCTAGGCTATCAATCAGCGGTCTTCGGACAACCAACCTACAATGGTGTTGCGATCCTGTCGCTCGGGCCCATCGAAAACGTTCATCGCGCATATCCGGACGATGATCCTGGCGGCCAGCGTCGACTGATCGATGCCACGATCGGACCCGTCCGCGTCATCGATGTCTACATTCCGAACGGGTTCCAAGTGGGCTCGGACAAGTTCGCATATAAGCTTCAGTGGCTCGCCAGACTTCGGCGTTATTTGGAGGAGAGCTGCGATCGGTCGGAGAATCTGATTCTTTGTGGGGACTTCAACATCGCTCCCGAGCCGAGGGATGTTCACGACCCGGCGGCCTGGGAAGGCAGGGTCCTCTTTACGAAAGAAGAGCGAGATGCGCTGCAGGTGATCGCCGACTGGGGGCTGATCGATCTTTTTCGCCAACATCATTCTGAAACGGGCCTATACTCCTGGTGGGACTACCGCGCCGGTGCCCTGCGACGCAATCTTGGTTTGAGAATTGATCATTTGTGGGCAACGGAGTCGTTGGCCGCGAAATGCACGGGCGCTGAAATAGCCCGCAGCGTCAGGCAATTGGACCGCCCGTCAGACCATGCGCCCGTGATCGCTGAGTTCGATCTGGCTTAGAATAAAGATCACGAGAGCTTACGGCGTGAGACGCCTTCCGACGAATCGCAGGGTTTCTGGTAAGAGATGCGTGAATGCAGTTGTGATCGGTTTGAGTATCTCGTCGGCGCTGCAATAAAGGCCTACAGTGCCGACTTTCTGGAGCGAACCGGAGCTGATCCTGAACAGGGTCTCGCGTTCTATCGCTGCCGTGTTTGCGGAACGCCCTGGAAGCGGGTTGACCGGAAGGATCAATCCGCACCTGGAGCCACCCTGGTCCGGCTGCCAAGGCAGGAGAATGTTTAGGACAGCAAGCATGTCCCTCAGAACCCGACAAAACCCTGAGACCGGCAACCTCGAAGTCCTCGTCAAGAACACGTGGGTCCGGTTCGATGAGTACCGGAGAGCGCAGATCGATGAGGCTTATCTCAACTCGATCAAGTTCCTCCGCGATCGACTCGGCGAGGAGATGGCTGATGATGAAACCACTACTTCTGCTCAACCCCACGATTAGGCGAGCCGGCAACCCCTTCACGCTCGCCTCGGTCGTCATCCCCGCATTGTTAGCTCTATTTCTTTCGCCAACATCTTCGCGAGCGCAGGTTACTGCCGCTGATAGGCGCGTGAGCGAAACACGCCACACCGACCTCAAGTATCCGCCGCCCGCCTATGGCACACGCGAGGAGTGGTTGCAGCGAGCCGTGCAACTCAGATCGCAGATTCTGACAAGCGCGGGACTCTCGCCCATGCCGCCGCGGGCTCCGATCAGGGCGGAGATATTCGGGCGAATCGATCGAGGCGACTACACCATAGAAAAGGTACTTTTCGAGAGCCTTCCCGGGTTCTATGTCACGGGCAATCTGTTCAGACCAAAGAATCCCTCCGGCCGAGTACCGGCGGTCCTCTGCGCTCACGGCCATTGGACGTACGGAAGACTCGAGAATACCGCGCTTGCTTCGGTGCCTATTCGCGCGGCCAATTTTGCGCGGATGGGTATGGTCGCGTTCATATACGACATGGTCGGATATGACGACAGCATCGCGATCAGCCACAAATTTGCGATCGGTCATCGAGAAGGCTTCGACGTCGCGGCCTTGTGGAGCGTCAATCTCCTTGGATTGCAGCTTTGGAACAGCCTGCGGTCGCTCGATTTCCTCTTGACGCTCCCAGAGGTCGATCCGGACCGGATTGGGTCGACTGGTGCCAGCGGTGGCGCGACACAAACTTTTCTGCACGCGGCAATAGACGATCGGGTCAAAGTGACCGCTCCCGTCAACATGATCTCGTCGCTTATGCAGGGAGGCAGCCTCTGCGAAAATGCTCCAAATCTGAGAATCGATACGAACAACATGGAATTGGGCGCGCTGACTGCACCGCGTCCAATGTTGATGGTATCCGCATCCGGAGACTGGACCCGCAATACCTTGAACGTCGAGTATCCGGCCGTGAAAGGCATCTATCGCCTGCTTGGAGCGGAAGAAGATTTGCAGGCCGTGCAGATCAATGCGCCGCACAACTACAATGAGGAAAGCCGCGAAGCCGTCTATGGCTGGTTTGCCCACTATCTGCTCGGTAAGACTGGCAAGGGTCCTCTGCAGGAAAAATCCGTGAGCGTCGCGACGCTGCCGGAAATGCTCGTTTTTCACGGTCGTTCGCGCCCGGCGCAGGAGCTCGATGAACATGGCCTGCTGACATCGCTAGTATTGCGCGCCAAACGACAGTTCGTCGAGGCATGGCCACGCGACAACGCCTCGCTCGATACTTTCCGCACTACTTATGGAAGAAATCTCAGCTACGCACTGATGGCCGAGTATCCAAAGGCCGAAGAGATCGTCACGAGACCTGCCGAGTCGAGCGCGGAGACGGGCCGCGAAACAGGTTCCGTTGACCGGAATCGACAGGACATCGTAATCTCGCGGCGGAACCGCGGCGATCGCGTTGAGGCCAGCCTTTGGAGCCCGGCTGCATCGCCGAGCGTACGCGCCACCTTGCTGATCGCCATTCCAGCAGGTGAGAACCGGGAGAACGAGGCAGAACTGCGAGGATTGATTGATCGTGCGGTAAGCACGGGACGCCCGGTCCTGCTCGTTCGGTGCTTTTCTTCGGCGTCGAGGCTGCGTAGCGATTTCAAGTTCTTCACAACTTATAACCGATCGGACGATGCGAATCGGGTTCAGGATATTCTCACTTCGATCGCGTTTCTGCGACAGCGCTATCCAGATGCGACGCTGGCCCTGGTGGGGCAGGGACGTGCCGGGCTGTGGGCACTGCTGGCGCGGGGCCTGGCGCCTCGTATCGATCTAGTTGCAGTCGATGTCGCGGGTCTCGATACGACAAGCGACGACGCATTTGTCAGCCAACTTCCAATTCCTGGTATTCGCCGCGCAGGCGACTTTGCGACAGCAGTCGCGATTGCGCCATTTGCGCCCCTCTTGATCTACAATACGAGCAGTCGGTTCAGTACCGAATTGATAGCTGATGGCTTTCAGAGGTTCGGGAGGCCATCGGATTTGCGTGTCGTCGCCAAGCCGGTGACGAGCGCTCAGCTTCTTGATTGGCTTGTGCGGGAATGAACGGCCCGGAGACGGCTCTTACGAAAGGACTTCATGCCAGATACTAACCCCGTTAACGCGCAAACCGTTGTCATTGAGGCGAACGATTTCCTGTTCGAGACCCTCGGTGACGAGAATGGTTACGCAACGGTCGTAAAATTCAAGCTTGAGAATCCGCAGGTGCTGGCGGGGGATGTCCTGCTTATTCTTTCGGGAAGCGAAATTTGCTTTCATGGGATAATTGGCAAGGTGGAGGATGGCTACGCGACGGCCTCGGATCCCAGAGGCTCGACTCTCCCGGCTCGCACCCACTAACCCGAATAGCTGAAGGAGCACTGGATGGCCATGCGCTCGAGAGGGACAGCAGACTCGTTTCCCCGAATCGCCGGTGTTGCCGCACTAGTTTTGTTTGCGGCGGTGCACGTGCTGACCCAGGGGAGAAGCGGCGTTTCCGTCTCAACGGATGCGCCTTTGAAAGAACTCAACCGTTTGAGGGTGGAGTTTAGTCAGGATTCGTTTGGCAGCCAGGCTGAGCGCGGTAATCGGCGAGTGATTTCACTCCTCATTGCAGCAGGGATCAATC
>JBDTUW010000433.1:0-4610 GCA_040007555.1 Acidobacteriota bacterium
GGGACAATTGTGGAAGCCGTGAAAAGCGGCCTCTCGCAGGAGACCAGCTTCGACTTCAACGTCCTGGTTGTAGACAATCACTCGACAGATGGAACAACTGGGGCACTAGCAAAGCTGGCAGAAAAGGATTCGCGCGTCGTTCATCTGGTCCCGCAGCGCAACGACCTCGGCATCGGTGGCTGTTGGAATGAAGCGATCTACTCCGCGCAGTGCGGAAGATATGCGGTCCAGCTGGATTCCGACGATCTTTACTCAGGAACGCAGACTCTGCAACGGATCGTCGACACGTTTGTGAGCGGTGGATATGCGATGGTTATTGGATCTTATCAGACCGTCGATTTCGAGCTTAAAGAACTATCGCCTGGCCTTGTCGATCATCGAGAATGGACTCGCGACAATGGCCGGAACAATGCGCTTCGGATTAATGGTCTCGGTGCCCCGAGGGCATTCAAGGTCGAGGTGCTTCGCCGGATAGGGTTTCCGAATGTCAGTTACGGAGAGGACTACGCGGTCGCTCTGCGACTGAGCCGCGATTTTGAGATTGGACGGATCTTTGACTCACTCTACCTGGCTCGCCGCTGGGGAGGGAACTCGGACAGCGCTCTTCCGCTCGCGACCATGAATCGCTATGACCAGTACAAGGACTGGATTCGTACACAGGAGATCAGCGCTCGGCAGCGCCTGAATGGATACAAGGAGTAGATGTGACGGCGTGGGAGAAGAGATTGATTCAACCGGGCGCACGAGGTCTCAGCGAAAAGATCATGGATGCTGATCTCGACGAGCTGGTCGATCGCCTGATCGAGCAGCAGATGGTTGGCTGGCCGGAGCTCAGCGAAGGCATCTCAGCATGGCGCGAAGTCGAAGTCCGCAAAGTGCGCATTGAAGGCATGGATGTTTTCCTCCAGCACAATCCGAAGAGAATCGTCAGCACTAGTGCGCAAGTAGATGAAGTCTCCATCCAGAACCGCGCCTGTTTCCTTTGCCCGTCCAACATGCCGCCAGGCGAAAAGGGGCTGGCGTTCGGCAAGCGGTTCGTCATTGTCTGTAATCCGTTCCCCGTTCTCGCAAAGCACCTCGTCGTCGTTTCGCGAGAGCACGTCCCGCAGCGGCTATCGGGTAATCTGACCGAGTTGTTGAGTCTTGCACAGTCGCTGGGGCCGGGATTTGTGGTCATCTACAATGGCCCGGCGAGCGGGGCTTCGGCGCCGGATCATCTGCATTTCCAGGCTGGGGTCGCAGACGAGCTCCCGATCCTCACCTTGCTGAAGCAGATTGGCACGAGAGAACCCGAGACGGAGGTGCTGGGCACACGTGCATACGGGGTTCGGTTTCTTTCCGTTCGGGGGCTGTCGTGCGAACGACTGGCATTGCGCGTGGAGGAGGTGATGCGGGTGCTGGGCGAAATGCATGGTCGGAGCGATGTTGAGCCGATGGTGAACCTCCTGGCACGGTTTACCGGGCGAGGGTGGCAGGTGATCGTCATTCCTCGAGAACGCCACCGCCCTGCCGCTTACTTTGCCGAAGGCGACGATCGATTGATTGTGAGCCCCGCGGCGATCGATCTTGGCGGCTTGATGGTTGTGCCCCGAGAGCGAGACTTCACCAGGCTCGACGCGTCTTTGGTTAAGGCGATCTACGCCGAAGTGACCTTCAGCGATGAGAGGCTTGATGCCGTTCTCGGGAGCCTCGCCAGAGGAAAAGGGGGTCGCCTCTCTTGATCGGGATTGATGCAGAGCCAACAATTGCAGTCGGGATCGTCACCGGCGCTCCAATCTTGCAGTTTTCGCTTGAAGGCACCTATCGGTTGCCAAATGCAGCTGTTATCCCTGGCGGTACGTATCGAGCGTGGGCGTCTGAAGGATCCATTGTTCTCGAGTCGGCGCGTGGAGAACGAACGACGCTGGACGGTTCGTTGAAACTGAAACCCAACGATGGCAGGGCACAGTCGTTCGTGGTGGCGTCGGTCCAGATCGGGATCGGCTTTCACTGGCAGAGAGCGGAGGACCAGAAGTTCACTGGTGATCTTGAACTGATTGGAGATGCCGGCGGCAGGCTCACCCTGATCAATATTGTTGGGGTCGAAGATTATCTTGCCAGCGTCATCTCGTCGGAAATGAGCGCGACGTCGCATCCGGAACTGCTCAAGGCGCATGCGATCACTTCGCGGAGTTGGCTCTTGGCTCAGCTGGATCCGTGGAAGGTGGATCGCGGCGGTCAGCTGGCCAAGGCAGCCGGTCCATCCGGAGAGTTGATCCGTTGGTATGACAGGGAGAATCACGCTGCTTTCGACGTTTGCGCAGATGATCATTGTCAGCGCTACCAGGGTATGACCAAGGCAACCACCGATGCAGTTAGCGCCGCGGTCAATGCGACGTGGGGGCGCGTTCTGACCTGCGCCGGGGAAATGTGCGATGCACGCTTCTCTAAGTCGTGTGGTGGCATGACTGAAGACTACCGCGCGGCGTGGCAGGACATAGAGATACCTTATCTTTCCGCGAGGGTGGATGCCGAACGGTGGCCGAAGGGGTTTCGCGGGCCGCTCACTGATGAGGTTAACGCGCGCGCCTGGATACTGGGCAGTCCGCAGGCATTCTGCAATAGTCGTGATAGTGATCTGCTCGCGAAGATACTTCCAGGGTTCGACCAGGAAACAGTAGATTTCTACAGATGGCGCAGGCGGATCACGCAAGAGGAGCTTCAGGGGCTGATTGAAAGAAAGCTTGGGACAAGGCTCGGTGCAATCTCGTCACTTCGTGCCCTCGAACGAGGACGCTCGGGCCGGATCATTCGCTTGGCGATCGCTGGCGAACTGTCGTCGCTGATTCTCGGCAAGGAGCTTGAAATACGGCGAGCCCTCTCGGAATCCCATCTCTATAGTTCGGCGTTTATTGTCGACCAAGGACCGAGGGTTGGTGCCATACCAGCCTGGTTTGAGCTGCGCGGTGCGGGTTGGGGTCACGGAGTTGGATTGTGCCAAATCGGTGCTGCAGCGATGGCTGAAGCCGGTCTCGACGCGAAGACCATCCTCGACCATTATTTTTTGAACACGGAACTCGAACAGCTTTATCCGGAACGGCGCCGTTGAATTATTTCTGACGGGCCGGCACGCCTTCGTCTGACTCGACAGCAAATCCACTCGGTTCCTGAGAATATGCAAACCAGTTATGAGTTTGGCGTGCCCGAAAGATGCCGCATCCTGGCCGATGAGGGTTTTGTGCGCGATGATCTGCATATTTGGCGACATGCGGATGGACGCGCGGTTGGCGAAGGCGTAATGTCAGCATTGATAGACTCCGCGTTCTTCCGGTTTCTTGGCATCGACCCGGCAGCGAAGTCAGGCCGGGGAAAAACGTCCCGGCGAGGCAGGCCGATCTCAAAAAAACGTCAGGGCAAGTAGCATGAGTTACCCGCGGGGTCTCGGGGCTGTTTCCCGGGCGATGTAGCTGACGTTTCAGGTACGCCAGATCCGTATCAGGTGTCCAGGTCGAATGATGAGGAAGGTCTTCATTGGCATCGCGTTTCTTGTTTTTCCGATGATGCTTGTCGGATTCCCGAATCTTGCGCAGTCATCTCGTCTGCCATTCCGTCAGGATGCAAAAAAGGCAGGGGTCACTGGACGCGAGTTTACCTTCACGCGCCTTGAATACGACTCATACCGGCGCGGGCGAGGAAGAGGCCAATCCTGGATGGTAGATTGGCCAAAGGCCGACGAGCAGTTCATCGTTGGCCTGCGCGGATGGGTGCAGAGCCTGCTTCCGATCTCAGACAAGCCGGCAACCGTGGCCATCGACGATCCCGCCCTTTTTACCTATCCGTTTATCTACGTTGTCGAGCCCGGTGGCATGGAACTCTCCGATGAAGACGCGAAGCATCTTCGCGAGTATCTCCTCCGTGGCGGATTCCTCATGCTCGACGATTTTTGGGGAGAATGGGCGTGGCAGAATGTCCGCACTCAGTTAAACAAAGTCGTGCCGGAATACCAGATTCACGAACTGACGCTCGATCACCCGGTGTTCCATTGCTACTTCGATATCACAAACGTCGTCCAGGTCCCCAACTTTCACAACTGGGTGAACAACGGGCAGACTTCTGAGGGGGACGGGATTATCCCGTCATACGAGGGCATCCAGGACGAGAATGGCCGCTTATTGGTCTTTATCGCTCGCAACTCGGACAATGGCGATGCGTGGGAATGGATCGAGCAGCCCAGCTACCCATTGCGCTACGGGCTTGCCGCTTATCGACTGGGCATGAACCTGATCGTATATTCGATGACCCATTGACGACTCCCGGAGTGTGATTCATATGCCAGACACTTTGCCTGCGGTGGCTATCGATGTGCGCTGAGGCTCTTGACCTGGATTACTTGAGGAGAAGAGAGACAGGTCAGAACCATTTGACAAGACGATAGCTGTTTCCTTGCTCAATGAGATATTGGAGGCTGAGCTGGCGGGCGTGGTTCGCTACACTCATTATTCGTTCATGATTTCTGGTCACAATCGGATTCCGATCGTTGAGTGGCTACGGCGCAGGCGAGCGAAGGCCTGACCCACGCGGCCGAGGCCGGGGAGCTGGTCACACATTTTGGCGAGCACCCGTCGCTCAGG
>JBDTUW010000434.1:0-4609 GCA_040007555.1 Acidobacteriota bacterium
TTTATTTCCAGCGCACACGCGTCCTTGATCATATCAAGGGGGCAATTCAAGATGCTCGCACAGCACCAGCCTGGCTAAAGAGTTTAGTGCTCAATCAAATGCCCAAACCTATCAGCCGAGATCCCGCCTTCACAACTCTGGGACTAAAGCGTAGGGGCGAGGCCACCTTCCAGTTAATCACCAAGCAGCTCGCAGTCCCCTGACGGAAAGGTACACCCGCTTACGGTTGCCTCACACTTCTGTGTCGATTCTTTCTTAGCAACACAGCCATGACCGGGCGTCAAGTCGACGCACGATGCGCAGGCTTCGCCTGACACGAGGAACTGAGCACCTCCGACGGCAGGCAGGCACAGTAATAACAGTACTAGAACTTTCATCTTAATTCTCATTCTACTCTCCTTTTTTAGTACTACCTGGAATTCTGTAACAGTGCTTTAGATTCCAGGCTCAATCGCGAATGATCTCGTCATTCTCAATCCTGAACAAATGCAAACACTGATCTACATAATAGAGTGTACGACTACTCTAGAGAGAGATAGCTGTCGCAGTCAACTAGTTGATGATGTTACATCCTCCGCTCGGATAGGTACACCCGCTTACGGTTGCCACGCAACGGATGCCCCCGACTGCCGGGTTGCATCCATATCCGATAACCTCGTATGGCGGCGAAGTTGCCGGGATTGCAACACATTCCGCGCACGCGGCATCGTCTGCATACGCAATGAGTTGTGACCCACTAATCGCAGGCAGACATAGCAGCAGGAGTATAAAGAGTTTCAGTTTGATTCGCATAACCCCACCTTGTTCGGCGTCAATTAGAATTTCCCTCTGACGACAATTAGAATGCCCGTTCCGCTTCTCGTCTCATTCCACCCGCGTCCCTTCTTTTTCTGGGGGCGTGTCGGCCCGCAAGGAGGGCGCTTTGGCCCGACTGGAGGGCTGACACGCCCCCAGAAAAACACCTCAATTGACAGTCGTCTCGCGTGCCCGGCCCCCGCTGCGTTTTTGTGCCGCTTCCATCCGATAGCTCGGCAGGTTCAGTTCGAGAATCACACTGTGATGAACTAACCGGTCAATCGCAGCCGCAGTTGTCATCGGGTCCTTGAATATCTGCTCCCACTGCGAGAACACCAGGTTGCTCGTCAACAACACACTGCGGCTTTCATATCGGTGAGCAAGCAATGTGAATAGAACCTCCATCTCTTCACGACTCTGCTGAACATACCCGATGTCATCAATGATCAACGCTTCGTACTTGTCCAGCCGACGTAGTTCTCTCTCCAGGAGGAGTTCTTTCTTCGCTTGCAGCAACCGCTGCACCAGCAATACGCAACTTAGAAAGCAGACACTGTGACCCTGTTGCACCAGTTCATGACCGAGGGCACTCAGCAAGTGCGTCTTCCCGCCGCCCGGGCTGCCGAAGACGAGGACATTCTCAGCTCGCGTCAGGAACTCCCCATCAAGCAGCGCCGCGAATTGGCGTTCCACATTCCGCTTTAGCCGGTTTCGCTCAAAGCTCTCCAGTGTCTTTTCTCGGGGTAGACGCGATGCCTGCAAGAGCTTCTGACGCTTGCGCCCGTCGCGCTCATCAAGTTCGAGCTCGCACAGTCGCATCAAGTATTGGTCGTAGCTCCAGCTTTCATTCGCGGCCACCGCCCCCTGCACCCCGTGATGTGTCGCAAATGCCGGCAGATGTAACCGCTTCAATGCCTGCTTAAGCTCGCCTTTGAGGATTGTCGTCATGCCGCCACCTCCTCTCCCTCAAGCAGGCTGTCATATTCGCTCAGTCTGATCGTTTCAACCTTGATCGCGGCAATCCCGGTCTCTTCGCCCCCATCGTTCATCCGTGCGCTCACTTTGTCAGAGCTGATCGGATCACCAACATCCACCATTGCTCTCAGCACGTCTGATACCCGATCTTCGCCTTCCTCCGCTGCGAGCTTAAGCAATTGCACGTACTCCCGATCTGCGCTTCCTCCCCGGCGCTCAATCAATTCGTCATATGCCACCCGAAAGATCAGCCGCGGGAAAAGACTTGTCTGAAACCGATAATGGGCAAACGCACCCGGTTTCCGTACCAGCGAATGGATAATGTGACGATAGTTGATCGCCGCCTTGGCCGCGCCGCGCAGACGTTCCATCCGCTCGACCATCTGTCCCGCATACCATACCTCCAGGTACCCTGCGTAAATCCGAATCTCGACTCTCTCCCGAATCAACTGGCTTGGAACTGAGTAGTAATTCTTCCGAACACAAATCGTGCTATTCCGGCTGACACGCTGGATTTCCTTTGTGCACGCTTCCAACCGACGCTCCGGCAATCGTCGCAGGACCTGCTCTTCCTCTTTTACCCTTTGCTGCCTGAGCTGATTCCGCCTCACTGCCAACCGTTGCAGGAACGCCTCGTATTCTCCTCTGCTCGAGAACTCGCGGCTGCCTCTCAAGATCAACTCCTGATGCACGCCTCGCTTGAACCGGTGATGCGCCTGCTCGATGTCTCCGTTCTCGTGTCCTCGACCTGGCGTACTGTGGCTTGCTTTCAGTCCGTAGTGCCGCAAAAGCCCCTTGTACCTCTCCGTAAACTCTTCCTTACTCCCAAGCGGCTTGATCGCTGCTGAGAGTGAGTCCGTCCGATGCTCCTGGGTCACACCTCCCACTTCCCAGAATCCGTTCTGCATTCCTTCAGCAAGGCTCTCATACGATTCCGAGAAGCAAACCATGACCCATTCCCAGTTTGAATACGTCAGGGTTAGATGATAGAGCAGGTGAGGAAAAGGCTGCCCGGCGATCACAATGCCGAGTTCCCCCATATAGGTGAAGTCACTTTGCGCTTGTCTTCCGGGAATATGCTTTTGCACGAAGTACACTTCTCGCGGTGGTCCCTGCTGAGCTCGCCAGACTTTCACCCGGCGTTGCAACGTCCGCAACTGCGACTCCTCAAAGCGGCTCGGATTCTCCCGGCACAACCAGTCAAAGATTGTCTTAGCCTCAACACTCGCGTCTCGGTCCAGTAGTTCCTCGACCTGGCTCCAAACGCTGACAAACGGATCTTCACGAGTTCGATATCCACGAGGCTCTCTGATCTCGCTCGGCACCCTCCCGATTCGTCGCCACTTCCTTGCCGTCTTCTCGTCCATCCCCGCCTTCGCGGCCGAACCAGCCAGCGTCTCCTCACTCTTTGACAATTTCATAAGCCTCCGAAACTGTTGATCCGTTATCATCCCTCGACGGTCTGATGCCGGATGGTTCCTTGTCAAAGAACGGGAATTCTAATTGTCGTCGTGCCAGTTTTCTCTCATCATTAATCAACCACTCCAATGACCAACACCACTCCCCTGCTCCGCTGCGCTCACTGTCGCAGATCCAGCGTCTATGACCTGGACGGCATTGAACACGATCGCGGCGATTGGATCCTCCGCTGCCCGATCTGCAATATCGAGAACGTCCTGGCCTACCCGATTGAGACTCTCCCCATCGAGATCGCTGGCTGGCGCGAACACCGCTAAGCGAATGTTGGCCAACAACCATCATTCATTCCTCTTTGCCTCCTGCTTCTTTTAGTAGCTCAATTACTTGCTCCACGGCAGAGACTGTTGCCGACTACTTCAGTGACTCCCGCTTCAGTCCAAATTGTTCAAAAGGGAACGGATAGTCTGTCCCGACGGCAATCTCTAAGTTCCTTGAACCGTCTGACTGATACGCGAAGTGCGGCCAATACGTAATGTGGGGTGTTGGGACGCGTACAAGTCTAAGCTTTGCAAAGTGCTTGCCATCTCGTGTCCGAATGAAATAATGTCCCAGCGTTTTTGGATCGATCCTCCATTGCTTGACATAACCAGCGTCAGGCGCCTCAGGGGTGTTGTAAAAGTCTATCCCCCGCGCCTCGGGCTGGAAGATAATACCTCCCTCCCCGAGGGCTTCTAGGACAGCAACATTCGACTTCGCATCAATCGACAACCTTATATCTGCGTCCGGATTGTGTACGCTAACCACCCCACCCAGCCGAAACGAAAACCCGTTTCCATTTCCAAAGTCTTCGCGAAAATGATTCTCGACAACTAGGTGACCGGGAGCAAGTTCGCGAAGCTCAATAATAATGTCTCTTCTCCACCACTTCATTGTTGATCCAAGCTCATAGACTGCGACTGCATAACCCGCTTTCCAAGCCGCTGCCATGATGTTCCCCTCGGCTCGAGCTGTGAATTGGCCGCTGCTATCCGTTCTCAAATAATTCTCTACGCCGGTGTAGGCGGTGGGATAACTGGAATCAATGAAGAGCAACACATCACTAATCGGCATCTTTGTCCGAGTCGACATGACTTTACCGGTCACGCGAATGGGACGAGCAATAACCAAGATAGCACCGCTTAGTGCAACAAACGCAATCACTACTGTGATTCTTTTCGATGTTGCAAACGTAATCATTCAGTGGGCTGACATCCTCGGCTCGAGGGAGCTTTAGAGGTCCTCTTAAAGAGAGTCTCTCGGAACCCCGAGGAGTTCAGCCAGATCCTTCAATTTACTATCGTCACTATCGCTGTATATTTCACCGTCACTCTTAAATATCTCGATCTCCACTGAGCTGTCTTCAAAGAATTCCACTTCCCAT
>JBDTUW010000435.1:0-4601 GCA_040007555.1 Acidobacteriota bacterium
TGAGGTTGAACATCGGCAGGACGTTCATCTTCAACGCAGCCTGGAATTCGCGCCAATTCCTCGCCTTCCCCATCGCATACCACTCCTCAAAGAAGCGGACTTCGTCAAGGATCGAGGACTTGATCGCGAAAGCCGTGGTTGCCGTCTGATGCACTATCGGGCCAAGATGCGATTTCCAGAAGACGCGTCGCTCAGTCTTCTGCGTTCCATCAGACTGCCTCACCTCCACTGCGATCTCCTGCCTGATCAGTGGCAATGGCTTGCCATCGAACAGATAGTGATCCGCCGCGCCCGAATCGAGCTTGAGCGCGTAAACATCTTCGGGATCGATGTTGTTCACCGTGTGCGTCCAGCCCAGCGTGTCATTAAACCCGTGACGAAGAACTGGCAGGCCGGCATACGTTGTGCCGAAGAGATTGATCTTGCCCGGTACAGTAACGTGAGCCTCCCAATAGAGTACCGACCAGGACTGATGCGGATTTCCCATGAGAATCGGGCTGCCAGAGGTGGTTCGCGATCCCGAGATACTCCACATATTCGATCCATCCGCACTCTCTCCATCGATGCGGTCTGACGCAACTTGAGCCGTGTTTGAGCTGGCGGGGAATTTCTGTTGAATTTGACGAATCAGATTGCCACGATCAAACGTGAAGCGGAAGACCTCCTGCCGACACCGCGCCAGCACATCCACCGCATCAAACGCGGGGATCCATGAGGGCAATTGGTCCCGGTTCTTCTCAACATAACGATTGAACCCGGCAGCAAAGGCGCTCATCATCGCCCTCATCAGCGGGCTCAGCTTGCCGAAATCCCTTTCTGCTACTTCGCGGAGTCCATACCGCTTGGATTCAAAATCGCTTTCAATCCCCCTGCCGGTGTATTTTGCCTCCTCGCCGCGCGCGCTGAGAAAACGGCGCGCGACCTCAACCGCGTGGTCCTCAGCCTGAGCGTAGCCCATTCCGAAGGCAGCAGCCTCCTCAGTCTCGGCCAGAACATGCGGCACTCCGTAGTTGTCGCGTCGAATGATGACTTGCTCGGCGAGTGATTTGCCGGCAGTCGCACTCGCACCGCGGTGGGGTCGAGTGATACTCCCGCCGAGCGTTGCTGCGAATAAGAGAACTACAGCCCTGAAGCCAATTCGTCTCATTGAGTACTCCTTCGCGTTCGCAGAGCCGTTAACGCGTAACGGAATTCTTCCGCACAACCCAGGTTGTCATGCATCGCTGATTCTGAACGACGGTTGTCTTCAGCGGATCCAGTAGCTCACCGCCCATGGTTGCGGTGAGTGCTGTCAGAATTGCTTCGTCTACGAGATATCGCTCCGAGCCGTCGGGTAAGTGGAATCGTCTGCCGTCGATGTGCCTGATCTGATGTTCCATTCCAATCGACGAAGCGAGCCGGCAGAAAAGGAAGCCGCCAGGCTTGAGAGCTCTCCAGGTGCCTGCCAGCATTGCCTCGAATTGCTTCTCGCTCAGCGCGAAGTGTAACACTGCACTGCTCAGGACTACATCTGCGAATGCATCCGGGAACGTCGTACTTTCGATTGGCTCGACCCGAAAGTTGTCTGGCGGGAGTGATGGCGCAAGCAGGGCTGCGACCCGCCGTACCTGCTCGATAGCGCGTGGATCCGCATCGACGCCAGAGACACCATAACCCTCGCGCAGGAGGTAGACGAGATTGCGCCCCGATCCGCAGCCGGCATCAAAAACTGTCATGCCGGGTTCGATTCGCCCCTTCAATAGTTGATCGAAGAGGTAAATGTCGATCCCGCCAAATTGTTGTTGAAGAGTCATGGTCAGGGGCCAGGGGTCAGTTGTCGGAAGATTAACGCAGAGACGCGGAGCATCGGAGACGCAAGGCAAGACGCCTCTCTCTGCATCTCGGCGGCTCCTTGTCTCTGCGTTAATCTTCCGACAACTGACAACCGACAACTGACAACTTTCTTCACAATCGTGACCTCAAAAAGCTGCCAGTATGCGATTTCTTGCAGGCCGCTACGTGTTCAGGTGTGCCGGCTACTACCACCTGACCACCTGCGTGACCGCCGTCCGGACCCAGGTCAATAACGTGGTCCGCAGTCTTGATGACGTCAAGATGGTGCTCGATCAGGAGCACCGTGTGCCCTGTATCTACCAGGCGGTTCAACGACTCCAGCAGCCGCTCGACGTCCGCCAGATGCAAACCCGTTGTTGGCTCGTCAAGGATGTAGACCGTGTGCTTGGACCGCTGCAGCTTGCTCAACTCCGTCGCGATCTTGATCCGCTGCGCCTCGCCACCTGAGAGTGTCGTTGCAGACTGACCGAGGGTCAGATACCCAAGGCCGAGGTCGTTGAGCACTTCGATCTTCTTGCCCACCGCTGGCTCCGATGCAAAGAAACCCACACTTTCCTCGACCGACATATTGAGAACATCGTCAATGGTCTTTCCCCGCAGCGTGACTTCAAGAGTTTCACTGTTGAAGCGCGCTCCCTTGCACGCGCCGCACGTCACCTCGACGTCCGGCATGAAATAGAGTTGAGTTGTGATCACTCCCTCGCCCTGGCACTCCTCGCAGCGGCCGCCCTTGACGTTGAAACTGAATCGCCCCGCCTTGTAACCCCTCTCCTTCGATAGCGGCGTCTGCGTAAACAAATCGCGGATGTTGTCATAGAAGCCGATGTAGGTCGCCGGATTCGAACGGCTGTTGCGCCCGATCGGCGATTGATCGATGTTTACTACTTTGTGGACATGCTCCAGGCCGTCGACGCCATCATGCTCGCCGGGCAATGTGCGTGTATCGACCAGGCGTTTCCACAGCGCCTTGAAAAGTATCTCGTTTATGAGAGTGCTTTTGCCTGAACCGGAAGCGCCTGTAATCGCCACTAGCTTACCCAGCGGGAAGGTGACGTCGATCGACTTCAGATTGTTCTCGCGTGCACCGCGCACATTCAGCACCTGGGAGTTGCCCTTTCGCCGCTGCTTCGGTGTTGCGATCGACCTTTGCCCCGAGAGGAACTGCCCAGTCGGCGAAGCCTTGCAATCAAGGACTTCCTCTATCCCTCCTTGCACCACTACCGTCCCGCCGTGAACGCCCGGGCCGGGCCCCATCTCGACGATGTGGTCAGCGGCCCGTATCGTGTCCTCGTCGTGCTCAACAACAATCACGGTGTTGCCAATGTCACGAAGATTCTCGAGCGTCGCGATCATCTTGACGTTGTCTTTTGGATGCAGTCCGATGCTCGGCTCGTCCAGCACGTAGAGCATGCCCATCAGCCCCGAACCGATTTGCGTAGACAATCTGATCCGCTGTGATTCGCCTCCGGAAAGAGTGCCTGAGCGGCGGTTGAAGTTCAGATAGTCCAGTCCGATACCAAGCAAAAGCTCGAGCCGACCGCGAATCTCATTAAGCACCTGACGGCCTGCATCCGCGCCGCGGCCCACCGGCTTGACCGTGCCCAGGAACGCGTGCAACTGATCGAAGTTAAGCTCGCCGACATCGTGAATCGTCTTGCCGGAAACCGTGAATAGCAGTCTGGTCGCTCCTACCCGCGCGCCTTTGCAGTCAGGGCACGTGTGCTCGACCATCACCTTATCCAGCCACGCCTCCATCCCCGAACTCGCCTCACCTCTTTGTCGGTATCGTCGATAGTGACGTTCGATTCGCCTCGCAATCCCACCAAAGCCAAACTCGCGGCCCGCTATTTCACCGTGCTTCTCCTTCGCTTCGGGCGGCATGACCAAAGGGATCTTCCTTGAGTCGATACCGTAGAGGACCGCCTGTCGAGCGTTTTCGGAGAGCTTTTCCCAGGGAGTCTCGAGCGAGAAGCCGATTGCTTTGCCCAGGCTATACATGACCCGTCCATCCCACGTATCCGGGTTGTACTTGAACGCTTCCCGCACAAAGCACCCGCCACGTATGCTCCTTTGTGGATCGGGTACAAGCAGCTCCGGATGAGTCAGCTTATGGACGCCAAGGCCGCCGCAGGTTCGGCAGGCACTCTCCGGATTGTTGAAGACAAAGTACTCCGGTCCGATATCGCCGTAGACGATGTGGTGCGTGACGCTGCAGAGTCCACGGTAAAAGCGTTCGGCCTCGGCCTTACTTGCGCCTTTTGCGATATGAACCTGCAGCAGCCCATCGCCAACCAGAAGCGTACTGGCGATCCCTGCCTTGATTGCCTTTTCGTGTTTCCGGCCGACGACAAATCGGTCCACTACCGCGTCCATATTCCTGACCTTCGATTCGTCGAGGTCTACCTCTGCGGAGATATCCACCGCTTTGCCGTCGATGATCAGCCGGCGGCAGCCCTTCTTGCGCACCTCTGTAAAAACGAAGTCAAGGTCCTCGCCATAGACCTTGAAGATCGGCGCACGCAGCTCGATCTCTGTTCCCTCGGGCAGTGACAAGATCGCTTCGAGTATCTGACTGGAGGTTCGGCTCGGTGTTGGCTCCCCTGTCCGCGGACAATGCGATTGCGCAATGGTCGCAAAGAGAAGATTGAGATAGCTGGCGATGTCCGTCATCGTTCCGACCGTCGAACGGGGATTGTTGACGATCGTCTTCTGTTCGATTGAGATGACGGGAGACAGTCCAAAGATAAAGTCCACATCAGGTTTCGTCA
>JBDTUW010000436.1:0-4582 GCA_040007555.1 Acidobacteriota bacterium
GATGTTCGGCAAGAGCTCGCGTGCGGCGTTGATTCCTTCCAGCGATGGCCCGTTGTGGAGCGGGGCAAGGCGACGCCCGGCATCGATCGCGCGCAGAACTCCATCGTTAATCAGCGCGGGCTGCGTAAACGCGCCGCCCTGCACGACGCGGTGGCCGACCGCCTCAATCGAACGACGAAGATAGTCTCCAAGAAGATCCATGAGAGTGCGGAGTGCGGCGGCATGATCGGCGACGGCGCTGGAGGTGCTTGAGGCCGCGCCGCCGGTGGGACGGATGTTCACAACCGCGGAGGGCCCGATCGCTTCGACCGCTCCGTCCATGATCGTCGTCACGCCGGATCCGTCGAAGGCGCACAGCCGCACCTTGAGGCTCGAGCTGCCGCAGTTGATCGTCAGGATGTTCATTTCAGCGCCGTCTTCGGCGTGCATCGGATGCCCGCCATGAGGCCCAGCTCGTCTTCGAGGAGCCGCGTGATGAGGAACTGCCGACGTACGCGCTCGCGGCCCTTTCCGCCGATGCGTTGCGCTTCGTTGGGATCCGACAACAGCGCATCGATGCCGGGTACCCAGTCCTGCTCGCGGGAGACGAGGAATCCGCCCTCGCCGTCAGCCATCTGCATGGGGATACCACCGGTACGTCCGGCGACGATCGGCGTCCCCTTCCAGAGCGTCTCCGAGACGATCAGCCCGAAGCCCTCACGGATGGACTTCTGGATCACAACGTCCGACGCCGACTGGAAGGCGTTGACCTCGGGAGCGACGATCACCCAGTTGCGGATCGTCGCGTCGAGTCTCAGTTCCGTCATTGAATCGCTCCTCCTGCGGGGCCCGCTAACCGAAGCGGGATGGGCGCGCAAAGTGCACAGACCGAAAGTACGCGAGCAGCTCGTCCAGGAGCGCGTTCGGCGCGGTGCCGCGGATGATGTATCCGCAGGTTTTCCCCCCGCGCGATGCGCTCAAGCATTTCCACTTCGTCAGCGATGCCGCCGGTACCGCGCTGCACGCCGATGAGCTTGCCTTCGTCGTACGTCCAAATAGCTTGGCGCCAACAAAAATACGGACTTGCTCGCCTGCCCAAGCGTTCCGCCACGATGACAAATCGTCCGGCCCGAGGGTGCTGAACATATGGCATGACTGCGGCGGCAGGAGGTCCGTCGACAGTGAGATGCAAGACACCCGAAGTCGCACCCACAACCCCGCCATTTCGTTACCCCTTCACGTGCGAGACGTGCCGTAGATTACTACGGAGGATTAGTAGATAACACCATACGATGATGCGTCTCGGTGATCCACTGCGGCGCGCTGGACGGATAGAAAGCACCTGTGGAGGCTCGACTGCCATTTGCTGGAGATCGCCCTAACGCGGATTCCTCTGGACCGCGCAGGACAACAGCATCATGTCGTCCATCGTTGGCAACGCTATTAGGGGGAGCCCAGCGGAGAGCAGGTAGAGAGGGCGAGATAGGCAGGATAGGCCGCGGGTCGTGCCTCGAGGGTGCGTGCCGCAGGCCGTGAATCGCGATGCTCCTCCGTCAAGATCCGGGCTATTCGATGCGCATGAGTCTCGAAGAGAACACAAGGACAATGGACGTGAAACAGACGCGCATCGCTTTTGGGGCACCCGGCATTGAGCCGCGCTGGACGTCCAGTGCCAAGAATGGCATCGGAACCGCGCTCCACACGAGTTCCCAGGTCTGGTTCACGCTCAGCCACGGCGTCGTCAATGAGATCTACTTTCCACACGCCGATACACCCAACACGCGCGACCTGCAATTTCTCATCACTGACGGAGAGTCGTTCTGCCACGAGGAACGACGGGACATGTCGCACCAGATCGAATATCCCGAGCGAGACTCTTTGCTTTACCGATTGACCAACTCTGATCTTGAGGGCCGTTATCGGCTCATCAAGGAAGTCATTGTGGATCCGCACTCGTCGGTCTTGTTGATGCACACGCGGTTGGAGGTCCTGGACCCAACGCTGCGCGGCAGGCTGCGTCTCTACGCCTTGCTCGCCCCTCACTTGAAGGGCACGGGCAAAAACAACTCGGCTTCGTGGTGTGATCTGAACGGCCGGAAGCTCTTCGACGCGCAACGCGAGAACAGCCACATGTCATTCGGCTGCGAGCCCGATTTCGCGCGGCGTTCTGTGGGCTACGTGGGATTCAGTGATGGCTGGCAGGACTTGATGGACGACTTCAAACTGGATTGGGAATTCGAGCTGGCCGAGGACGGCAACATCGCTCTGACCGGCGAAATTGATCTATCGCGCGCAACGGAGTTCACCGTTGGTGTTGGGTTTGGGCGAACAACGCACAGCGCCTCGGCGCACCTCTTGCAAGCCTTCGCTACTCCCTTCGACAAACAGCGCGATGAGTATGTCAGTCAGTGGCGCGGCACTCGTGCCTTCATCGATTTGAGCGATCACACCAAGGATGGCGGTGAGATGCTCCGCCTGAGCCAGTGCGTGTTGCTGGCGCATGAAGACAAGACGTTCAGAGGCGCGTTCGTGGCCTCGTTGAGCATTCCGTGGGGCGACACCAAGGATGACAGCGACCGTGGGGGATATCACTTGGTCTGGACGCGGGACCTGGTGCAAATCGCTACGGCGCTCCTGGCCTGCGGGCACGAGGAGTCCCCGTTGCGCGCGCTCATCTGGATCGCGTGTGCGCAAGCCGCCGACGGCGGTCTGCCGCAAAACAGTTCGATTGCCGGCGAGGCGTTCGGGCAGGGGATCCAACTGGATGAAGTGGCGTTGCCGATTCTGCTCGCCTGGCGATTGCGGCAGGCGAACGCGCTCCGGCAATTCGACCCTTCACCGCTGGTCACCCGCGCTGCACGTTATTTGATCCTGCATGGACCGGTGACCGGGCAAGAACGGTGGGAAGAGAACTCCGGGTACTCGCCTTCGACACTGGCCGCGATGATCGCGGGCCTGGTGTGCGCAGCGGAATTCGCACGCACTCGTAACGAGACCGCGGCTGCGGAGTTCTTCCTTGACTACGCAGACTGGCTTTCGGCGCACCTCGAGGAGTGGACGGTGACCCTCAGAGGTGAACTGATGAAGGGCAACCCGCGGCACTTCGTTCGCATCACGCCGGCCGATCCAACACAAGGTAGTGCCTCGCCTGACCCGGACAACGCTGAACTTATTTTGGCCAACGGTGGCGGCATATACCCGGCCCGCAATGTCGTGGGCGCCGACTTTCTCCAGCTTGTCCGACTGGGAGTTCGCGCTGCTGATGACCCGTTGATCGTCGATTCCCTCGCGGTCGTCGACCAAGTGTTGAAACGCGACCTTCCTCAAGGGCCGTCTTGGCGGCGCTACAACCACGATGGCTATGGACAGAAACCCAATGGCGATGCGTTCGACGGAACAGGCGAAGGCCGTTCCTGGCCGATTCTCACCGGCGAGCGGGGTCACTATGAGTTGGCCGCGGGGCGCGATCCCGCACCGTTCATTGAGGCGTTGGAGCGTTTCGCCAACGAGGGCGGCATGTTATCGGAGCAGCTGTGGGACGCGGACGATCTGCCCGACAGGAGCATGAGGCTTGGCGAACCGACCGGCGCGGCCATGCCGCTCTGCTGGGCTCACGCGGAGTACGTGGCATTGGTGCGCAGCCAGAGAGATGGCGTCTGTTTTGACCGCATTGAGCCCGTCTATCAGCGTTACATCGAGACCAAGACCGGCAGCAAGATTGAAATGTGGACGTTCGCTCATCAGCTCCAGCGGATAGCAGGAGGGAAAACGTTGCGCATTATCACTGAACGAGAGGCGCTGATTCATTGGAGCGCTGACGGATGGGCGACGGTGCATGACACAGAGACCCGCGATGCCGGGTTCGGTTGCTGGTTCGCAGACTTGCCCTGTGACGAACTCCCGCGCGGCTCAAACATTGTGTTCACGTTCTTGTGGCAAGAGGTGTGGGAACAGAAAGACTTTCAGGTGGCGATTGGTGACGCCAATCCAGCCAGGAAGGCGGATGACCATCAACCACCGGCGAGACTTCGGCCTGCCTCCCGTAAGGGAAGAATGCCGCGCACCGGTTTGTCGCTCTGAAGTTCGCCGACCACTGGCACCAATACGGGGAGTCTGGGCGCAATGGCTCAGCCTTCATTGAGGGAGAAGACCTGGCTCCGCGAATACACGCAGCAGGTACTCGTTGAACGCGTGCCGGTGAGAGGGAATGTCTCGTGACGAACAACCTGTCTGCTGACGATCAACCGCAGCGTGGCGCAACGAAAGCGGACGGTGTTGCGCAGCCTTGCACGGTGGTGCTGTTTGGCGCTTCCGGCGATCTGACGCAGCGGATGATAATGCCGTCCATCTTCCGCCTCGCGCGGCGCGGTCTGCTATCGCCACAGTTCCGCGTGATCGGCTATGCGCGAAGTAAGCTGACGGACGACGAGTTTCGCGAGCGGATGCGACAGGCGGTGATGCGCGACGCCAGAGCGGGCGACGAGCAGGCGTGGCCGGCATTCGCCGCCCAACTGTCCTACCTCTCGGCGGCATATGACGGCGATGACGTGCACGGCTATGCAGAGCTTGCGCGCAAGTTCGAGCAGGCTGAGCGCGAAGCGGG
>JBDTUW010000437.1:0-4553 GCA_040007555.1 Acidobacteriota bacterium
ATAAATGCAATCTCGTCGTGGGTCGACGCGGGCGCACGACAGGGCGACGATAAGGACCTGCCGACCGCACCAACCTTTGTCGAGGGCTGGGTAATCGGCACTCCTGATCTTGTCCTCTCGATGAAGGAAGAGTACTCAGTTCCGGCCGATGGAACGGTCCCATACCTCTACTTTCGCATTCCAACCAATTTCACCGAGGATCGCTGGGTCAAGGCAGTCGAGATCAAGCCGGGTGATCGACGTGTTGTTCATCACGTCATCGCTTCGCTGGAAGATGGTGACCGCAAGCGAGTAGGAGGCCTCGGCGGCATTACACCTAACAAAACTGCGATCATCTCTCCTCCAGGCAGCGCTCGTCTCGTCAGGGCCGGTTCTGTCATTCTCCTTCAGATACACTACACGACGATGGGTGAGGCGACGAAAGATCGCACCAGCGTCGGACTCATCTTCACGAAGGAACGTCCCAAGATCGTACTTGGTGGCGGGAATGCGCTCAACACGGGTTTCGCTATACCTGCCGGAGCCGCGCATCACGAAGTGCGCGCCTCAACAACTTTCCAGGAAGATAGCTATCTCTATTCGATGATGCCGCATATGCATGTCCGCGGCAAAGATTTCACCTACACGGCCGTCTTCCCCGATGGGCGCACACAGATCGTCCTTCACGTTCCTAAGTACAACTTCGATTGGCAACTCGATTATGCGCTGAAGACACCATTGTTCCTGCCGAAGGGGACAAAGCTTGAGTGTGTCGCTCATTTCGACAACTCCCCTGGTAATAAGTACAACCCGGACCCGGGAAGGATCGTTCGCTGGGGCGATCAGACCTGGGAAGAGATGATGATCGGGTGGTATACGACGGTCCGTTATCTCGACCCAACGGCAAAACCGAGTGTCGCATCTTCATCGGGCTCCGAGCGCTAGAGGAGTCTTTTGCCAAAGGGGTCTTTAGATGGAGATGGGCGGACCATCGTCGAGCGTCAAGGACTTGTGCCAGTTGTCAGTTGTCAGTTGCCAGTTGTCAGTTGTCAGTTGTCGGTTGTCAGTTCTCGGCTAACAGGTGTCAGGTGCCAGTGGTCAAGTGATCAATGTGCTGTTCGCTTAAAGAGAAACATCAGAGCTCAGTCTATTGCAGTAACTACCAGCGGATGGCTAATCATGAAAACTGGCAACTTGCAACTGACAACTGACAACTGACAACCTGCGACTGACAACTGGCAACTGACAACTGCGCTATGTTCCTACAGATCCGACCAAACTGGCCCCGTATTCTCGTCGTCGTCTGTCTCATCTCGATTGGGACCGGAGCCACATTTCTCTCCTTGATGTCGCAAATCGGAGGAACTGACCCGGCGAAGCCGAGCGGGTCCATTCCGTCATCGCCAAGCCCAACTTCGTCCGCGAGTCCCGAGTCGACTATCCGTCCCTCAAGCGGAATCCCCCCTGATTCCGTGCCTTCACTGGCTCCAGATCCCCCATCACCCGAGCCAAGCCCGGATGTACCAGCGACGTCCGTTCTCGGCGTTCTCGACATACCAGAGCTCATTCTTCCCGTCGCTGGTGTGCGAGCTCGGCAGCTGCGGGACACGTTCAGTGACGCTCGCTCGCAATCGCGGGTCCACAACGCCCTGGATATCATGGCCCCTCACGAAGCTGCCGTCCTCGCGGCTGCCGACGGAACGATCGTCAAACTCCACTTCAGCGACAAGGGCGGAATCACGATTTACCAAACGAGTGTTGAAGAGAAGCTGATCTTCTACTACGCTCATCTCGACCGATATGCGGACACCCTGCGTGAAGGACAAAGTGTCCGGCAGGGCGAGACAATCGGCTATGTAGGTGACACCGGTAATGCGGGCGCGGGGAATTACCATCTCCACTTCGCAATCTGGACGATCACCGATCCAAAAAGATACTGGGATGGGGTCCCCATTAACCCATATCCACTACTCCGTAACGCTAACTAAAGGTATTGGGAGACCCAAATTCATGAGAAGACTACTATCAACATTCTGCCTGTTTTGTCTGCTGGCGAGCGGCATGCAGCTTTCCGGTTGCACTGAGAGCGCGCCGATCGCGCCACCTGCGACGCCAACGCCCGCTGCGACTCCAACAGCTCAGCCAACACCGGTTGTCGTGATCAGGGAGCTGCCGATCACTCTGCCGGTTCTCGATGCGCTCTTCTTTGCTGACCGCACTTTCGCGGAGAAGCTCAAGACTGACCTGCAGCTGACTGACGATCAGATCTCAAAAATACGACAAACAGTTCGCGCTGAAACGGTAAGTCTGAGAGCCAGCGAATCAAGCGATCAGGGAGGCCGCACGGCGGCGGCTGGTTTGCGCGCGACCGAAATGCTCTCGGCAATTGTCGGTTCCGAGAAAACCGAGCGACTGGCTCAATTGGCACTTGAACGATGGCGAGTTGCGAGCGAAGGGGGAGGCAGTGAGGGAGCAGGTGAAGTGACCGGCGCTGTGCCGCTGGCCTCGCCGGAGTTGACGGCAACTTTGGATCCGCGCAGCGTTGCCTCATCATCGCCATCGCCGTCATCATCGCCTTCTTCGTCGCCATCCTCGTCCACCGGGCCATCGCCATCGTCGTCTCCGATGAAGGCTGCCGCGAAGGGCGTAGTCGTCGTGAGCGCTCCATATTCGGCGCCGTCCGACACCAGGATCGTCGTCAATGCACCCGCCTACAGGATGGATGTCTTCAGGAATGGTCAGATTGTCAAATCGTACAAGGTGGCAATCGGGTATCCCGAGTTTCCACTTCCAACGGGAATGCGAAAAGCCACTTCGATCATCTTCAACCCGACCTGGGTGCCGCCCGATGAGCCCTGGGTTGAAGCATCCGGCAAGGTAAAAGTAGGACAAAAAGTGGCGGCTGGCGACAAGCTCAACCCGCTTGGTCCGATCAAGATCCCCATCGGAATGCCTTCATTGATACACGGCGGAAAAAGCGCGGCGAGAATTGGCACATTCGCATCACACGGCTGCGTCGGTATGACAAACAAACAGGTACAGAATTTCGCCCAGGTAATGGCGCGCCTCGCCGGCCTCGAGTTGTCCGATGACGACATCGCAAAATACGAAAAGAATCCAACCGAAACGAAGTCGGTCAAGCTAAACACTGCCGTGCCGGTCGAGCTACGCTATGAGACGCTCGCGGTGGGTGATGGAAAGCTACACATCTATCGAGATGTCTATGATCGGGGCACGAATGTCGTCGAGAATCTCGAAGCTGTATTGTCGACCTATGGCGTGACATTGAGTGACTTGAGCGAGGAAGAAAATGCGCGCGCAATGATGGCGCTCGAGCTCATGTCGACTACACCGGCGAGTGTGGCCACTCCGGCGAGCGCGAATACGAATAAGGCGCTCACCGAAGCAGAGAAGGTTGTCGAACGCAAAAAGAAGATGCTTCGCACTCAGGTGGCGCGCCAGGTGAAGGGAAAGAAAGAGATCTCAATCGACATCGATGCGCTCACAGGTAAGGGCTATCCCGCCGCGGTCGATCTCGACACGGGAGCGCCGCCGAAGCCAACGGCAAAGCCCGCGGCGAAAGCTGCAGTGAAGAAGCGAGCCTGAACGTCGGCGACTAACGGTTGAGCGGCGCGTTTGGAGCGCGGCGCCTTGTCGCACTCCAAACGCGCCGCTCTTTCAAGGCCGCCTTGACGCCGGCATCAATCGATTTCCCGCGTATGCCCGAGCTGCCTGACATAGTCGCTTACATCGACGCGCTGGAAGAGCGGGTGCTTGGACAGCCAATCGAGAACCTCACTATCCACAATCCATTCGTCCTCCGTTCCGTCGATCCTCCACTAAGCGAGGTGATTGGGAAGTCAGTGACAAACCTTCGGCGGCTGGGCAAGCGGATTGTTTTCGGTCTTGAGGACGACTTGTTCATCGTCATCCACCTGATGATCGCGGGACGCTTTCAATGGAAGCCCGGCGGAGGAGTTCGCCCGACGAGACTGACGCTGGCGACATTCCAATTTCCGGCAGGAACTCTCATTCTTACCGAGGCAGGCTCGAAGCGGCGCGCATCACTACACCTCGTTCGCGGCGAGGAAGGGCTCATCGCTCACAGCCGCGGCGGGCTCGAGGTTCTTGAGGCAGATCTCGGGAGCTTTCGAGAAGCATTGTTGCGTGAGAACCACACGCTCAAACGCGCCTTAACCGACCCACATTTGTTCAGCGGCATCGGCAATGCGTACTCCGATGAGATTCTTCACGCAGCCGGGCTTTCACCGCTCAAATTGACAAAGCGGCTCGATGATGCCGAAGTCGAGCGACTTTACAATGCGGTTCAGGGGACGCTCAATTACTGGGCAGACAAACTTCGCAGCGAGGCAAGAGAGAAGTTTCCAGTAAGGGTAACAGCATTCCGAGAGGAGATGGCCGCTCACGGTCGATATCGTCAGCCATGTCCAAAGTGCAAGACACCGATTCAGCGAATCTCATACGCGGAGAACGAAGCCAACTACTGTCCCACTTGCCAGACTGGCGGGAAGTTGCTTGCTGATCGAGCACTTTCTCGACTGCTCAAGGAGGAT
>JBDTUW010000438.1:0-4551 GCA_040007555.1 Acidobacteriota bacterium
TCTTCCCTCTAATGTCGACGTCGTTATTAAGCAAGGCAGTTGGCCCGTTCTTCCGATCTTCGAGCTGCTCCAAAGGATTGGCAATGTCCCTCATGACGACATGTTGCGCACGTTCAATCTGGGGATTGGGATGGTGGTGATTGTCAGTGCCGAGCATGCCCAGCTTGTCAGGGACGAGATTGCCAGCGTTGGCGAGACGCATTACACGATTGGTCACGTGATTGAGGGACGAGGTGTGGTCCAGATGGTTTAGGTCACGAACTCAAGCGGGACTCCTTCCCGCTTTCCTGGTATCTCCAAATGAAAAATCGAAACTTACGTCGGATCGTCTCGGCCTTCTGCATACTTGCCTTATTCCCCCTGCCCCCGCTTGGCGCGCAGCAGGCGACGACTCAAAAAAAGTTTGAGCTGACTATCGATAACATCATGCGCGGACCCGATTTGGTTGGATACGAACCAACTGGTGTGCGCTGGTCGGAGGATGGTCAGCGAGTCTTCTTTCGTTGGAAGCGAGCGGGCGAACCGCGACTAAAGGAGATGGACCTCTACTCTGTTCAACGCGACGGTACTGGTCTGCGGAAGTATTCCGAGGACGAAGCGCGGTTGGCTCCACCGGCGGGCGGAGATCTGTCGAAGGATAAGAAGCTGACAGTCTACGTTTCCGAGGGTGACATCTTTCTCTATGACAACCTGAAGAATGAACGCCGGCAGATCACAAGCACGACCGAGGTCGAGACAAATCCGCGCTGGATGATGGATCAGAAGAGCATTTCCTTCGCCCGCGGCGGCAATCTCTATGTCATGTCGCTGGATGGAGCAGGTCTGACACAGCTGACGGATATCCGTGCCGCGGGCGCGGCAGAAGTTCCAGCGACACTAGCGCGCGGCGGCGGGTTTGGCGGAGGTGGTGGCTTCGGGGGTGGGCAGCGCCAGGGTGGCGGCCAAACCGGCGGAACCGATGCTCGGACTCAGCGTGGCACTGATAGTCAGGAATACCTCAAGAAGGAAGAGAAGGAACTGATTGAAGCCGTCCGTGAGCGGGCTCGAGAGCGCGAGCAACAGGAGGAGAGACGAAAGCAGCGTGTAAAACGGAAGCCATTCAGCGTGCCAGCGGGGCAGAATGTCGTCGGTCTGTCGCTCTCTCCTGACGGCCAGTGCGTGATTGCAACCGTCCTGCAGCCGGCGAGTGGCTCCAAAAATACTATCGTTCCAAATTACATTACCGAATCAGCCTACACCGAAGATATCTCGGGCCGAAGCAAGGTTGGCGACGCGCAGGGCCGATCTCGACTGGCGATCATTGATGTCGCAACCGGTGATGTGAAATGGGTGGACCACGGTCAGCGCGTGGCAGCGGCGGCCGTCAGCGTACCTCCGCCAGACACGGATCAGCAAACGCAGGGTGGAGAGGCCAGGGGAGCTGCCGGTCAGCGCGAACGTGATGTTCAGCTTGGCAACCTGCAATGGTCGGAAGACGGGAAGAACGCGTTGGCCATGGCGCGCGCTGCTGATAACAAGGATCGATGGATCGTCCTCATCGAGCCGTTGACGGGGAAGACACGTGTTCTTGATAGTCTCCACGATGACGCGTGGATCGACGGACCAGGCTCTGGCACTCTGGGCTGGCTACCCGACAACAAACGAGCGTACTTCCAGTCGGAGCGAGACGGCTTTGCGCATCTCTATACCGTTTCGATCGACGGTGGGGAAGCAAAGCAGCTGACCTCGGGACAGTTTGAGGTGTCGGACGTCAATCTTTCTGCAGACAAGAAGACCTTTTTCTTTACATCAAGTGAAGGAAGCCCGCATGAGCGGCACTTCTACTCGATGTCGATCGAGGGCGGCGCGAGGACGAGGCTGACGTCGCTGCAAGGCAACAATCAGGCTACGATCTCACCTGACGAAAAGACGCTGGCGCTGATTCGGTCTTTCAGCAACAAGCCGCCGGAACTCTATCTTGCCTCGATTCGGCCGGGTTCCGAGGCAAAACAGATCACGACATCGCCGTCTGCAGAGTTCCTCTCGTACAAATGGATTGAGCCGCCGATCGTCACATTCAAGGCGAGGGATGGAGTTGCCGTACCGGCACGCATCTACAAGCCGGCAAAGTACCAACGCGGCGGACCTGCCGTACTGTTCGTGCACGGTGCGGGGTATTTGCAGAACGTGCATCGATGGTGGAGTTCATACTATCGGGAGTATATGTTCCACCACCTGCTAGTTGAGCGGGGCTATCTGGTGCTCGATGTGGATTATCGAGGGTCAGCAGGATATGGACGCGATTGGCGCACCGGAGTCTACCGCCATATGGGCGGCAAGGATTTGACGGATGAGGTGGATGCCGCCAAGTACCTGGTCGCGGAGCACGGTGTAGACCCGACACGCATTGGTCTCTACGGCGGCAGCTACGGTGGATTCATCACACTCATGGCCCTCTTCACGGAGCCGGATGTGTTCGCAGCAGGAGCAGCGTTACGACCTGTGACCGACTGGGCGCATTACAATCACGGATATACCGCGAACATCCTCAACGCGCCCCAGGCGGACGCTGAGGCGTACAAGCTCAGTTCGCCGATATACCACGCACAGGGTCTGAAAGGTGCGCTGCTGATTTGCCATGGAATGGTTGATGTCAACGTGCATTTTCAGGACACCGTTCGCCTCGTCCAGCGGTTGATTGAGTTGCGTAAGGAGAATTGGGAGCTGGCAGCATACCCGGTTGAAGATCACGGGTTCGTGCAGCCGTCGAGTTGGAGCGACGAATACAAGCGAATTCTCAAGCTTTTTGAGGATAATCTGCGTTTACGCGCTGCGAAGCGCTGATTGTGGTTGTTCGTCTCGGATGTGCGCGGGAGGTCGGGTATTGAAGCATATCGGAATCCTGATATCTGGCCGCGGCTCCAACATGCTGGCGTTGGCCTCTGCCATCCGCGATGGTCGTGTTGATGCCAAAATTGCGCTGGTGATCAGTAATGTGGCCTCTGCCGAAGGGCTGGAGAAAGCCAGCGAGTTTGGCATTAAGACACTGGTGCTCGATCATCGCGGGCGGAAGAGAGAGGAACACGACCGCGCGATGGCAGAGGCTCTTCACCAGCGTGAAGTTGAGTTGGTCTGTCTTGCCGGTTATATGCGACTGTTGTCGTCCTGGTTTATTCGCGAGTTCGACGGTCGCATTCTTAATATTCACCCCTCATTGCTGCCGGCCTTTCCCGGTCTCGACGCTCAGCAGCAGGCGCTCGACTATGGTGTCCGATATACAGGGTGCACTGTCCACTTCGTAGACGAGCAATTGGATCACGGTCCGATCGTTGGTCAGGCCACGGTTCCCGTTCATCCACACGACAGCATTGGGACACTGTCGGCTCGGATTCTTGAGGAGGAGCATCGGCTCTATGCTGAGAGCGTGGGGCTGATTGTGAGTGGGCGTTATCGGCTTGAGGGGCGTCGGGTCATTTGCATCGAAAGCGGGTCAATCGAAAGCGGGTCGAAACCGGCGGCCTAATCCAACGATTTTGAGAGGGGTTGAACGGGGCTGGCTGCTGGTTTGGGGTGTTGACATTAAGGCGCTCTCTCGATAGAGTTTGACACCGGTTTCAAGGCTATAAGAGTTTGCGGTTTGCAGTTTAGCCGCCGCCGTTGGGTGAACGGTATCCGCTTCTGAAACAAGAGTAAGGAGAACAGCAATGAGCAACCTGGCACTCTCACCCCTCGAGAACGCGCCAAAGAGTGAAGTGAGGGAAGGCACCTACAAGGTGATCTCGAAGACGCTTGTCTTCGAGACAGGAGAGCGTCTGGAGCTCAAGAGTATTACGAGTGAGATCGCGGCCTCGGTCAGTGAAACGCCAGTACGCGACGGCATCGTGCAGATCTCATCGCTTCATACGACTGCAGGACTGATTCTCAACGAAACTCAAGGCGCGCTTCTATCCGACGTGGCCTCCCTTTTCGAACAAATCGTTCCCCAGGGAGTCTATTACAAACACAATGACCCCCTCCTCTCCGATTGCGATCGCAAGAACGCCGATGCGCATTTGCGAGCGGTAGTTGTCGGTTTGTCCCTTTCGATTCCCATTGTCGACGGCAAACTGAAGCTCGGCCAATGGCAGAACATAGTCCTCGCGGAGTTTGATGGTCCTAATAATCGCAAGATACACCTGCAGGTCATGGGCATCTAAGTCCCTGGACCTCTAAATAAAGCGAGACAGCAGTAAGGGCAGCCACCAGTCTACTTGTGGCTGCCCTTTTCAATTGGATTCGGGAACCAGCAGGGCGGAGCCGATCCGCGTCCAACCAGACAGCACTGGTACCGGGATACGCAATGAGGGCATTCCTGACAGGAGCGACGGGGTTTGTAGGTGCCAACCTTGCGCGCGCGCTTCTCGCTGATGGACACGCCGTCAGAGCCTTGGTTCGTCCTTCCAGTGACCTCAGCAATCTTGCCGAACTGCCACTTGAGCTGGCATCCGGTGATCTCGATTCGCCTGAAGTACTTTGCGATCTTGTCGGAGATTGCGATGTGATCTTTCACGCCGCAGCCCTCTATTCCCTGTG
>JBDTUW010000439.1:0-4542 GCA_040007555.1 Acidobacteriota bacterium
TCATTTAGACTTGGTCCCCCAATCTAAAATCTAAAATCCAAAATCGAGAATCGGCTTTCCCAATCCAAAATCCAAAATCTAAAATCCAAAATCAACCTGGGAGTATTTTGACGCGCCGCATCTGGCCATCGCCTTCGCTCTCGGTTCGGACGCCGCCTTCCTCCACGAGGACGAGGTGGATAATGCGGCGGTCCTGAGCATTCATTGGATCGAAGACAAACGGGACTTTTGAGACCCTCACGCGCTCGGCAGCCTTTTGTGCCATCAGTTCGAGTTCCTGACGGCGTTGCGTTCGGTAACCGCCCGCATCAAAGTCAATCTGGATGCCCGCGGCGACCGCGTCGGCAAACGCGCGGCGTGCAATGTATTGGAACGCATCGAGCAGCTCCGCGCTATGACCCAACAGTAGAGGCAGATCGAATCCCTGAAACGAGACGCGAACTGTAGTCTCATCCACCTGTTCCGTTTCGGCTCGCATATCCAGCGACGACTTGTCGATCAAATCGTCAACAAAACGCTCGATGCTGCTCCGGGTTTGCTCGATATCTATCTGTGTCATTGTATCTTTTGCTTACACCTGACTAGGAACTGGCCAATTCCGGCTTCGACTTGTTTCCTTTTGGTCCCTTCGAAGCTTTTGAAATCGAGGTTCTCGGTTTATCTGTCTGAGACTGTTTCGTCGTCGCAGGCGGCGCCGGCGGGTTGAGCTTGTTGATAACAAACTGCTGCGCGATGCCAACCAGATTACTCATCATCCAGTATAAAACCAAACCAGCCGGTGCTGAAGTCAGAAAATAGGCGAAAATGAGCGGCATCAGATAGCCGATGCGCTTCTGCATTGGATCCGCAGTCGTCGGCGTGAGCGCCTGTTGGACGATCATCGAGGCGCACATGACGATCGGCAATATCCAATATGGATCGGGCGCTGAGAGGTCCCTGATCCAGGCGATAAATGGTGCGTGCCGCACTTCGATTGAAACCGTCAGGATCGTGAAGACCGAGAGGAAGAAGGGCATTTGCAGCAGGAGCGGAAGACATCCCATTAATGGGTTGCCCTCGCGCATCAGCGCGATCTGCTCCTTTTGAAGTTCCTGCATCCGCGGATCGCTCTTATCGAACTTCTTCATCCGCTCCTGCAGGTCTTTCATCTTTGGCTGCATGGCCGCCGTCCGGCGCATCGCCACCGAGCTTTTCCACCGCAGCGGGAAGAAGAACATGTTGAGCACAATGGTCAAGACAACAATCGCCCAGCCATAGTTGTGGGTGAATTTGTTGATGAACAGCAGGCTATTCAACATGAAATGCGACAGTGGCTTGATCACGAACGAGATGAATGAAAGCCACCCGTAATTGACGACGTCTTCGAGGTTGCCGCTCCCATCCCCCAACCCGAACTTCTGACTGATCTTCGTCAGAGTGTTGAGGTCCTTCGGTCCCGCATATATGAAGTTGCGCTCACCCGCAACCACTGGAACGCCGACGGAGACATAGTTTCGTTCCACCGGCTTCCCGCCGATATTCTCCGACCGCTTGGTGTTGAAGACCGCGAGCGCATTGGCCGGCTTCGCGGGTACTAGCGCCATCGCGAAATAGTTGTCGTCGATTGCTGTCCAGCGGACCGGGCTCGCCTGTATCAGCTGCGGGGAACTCGTGACGGAGGTCGCTGACTCGCGCTTGACGCTCGTTCCAACCGCATAGCTCACCTGTGGAGGTGGCCGATACGTGCTGTGCTGCGTAATACTCTGATCGCCAAAATTGGGGCCAACAACGAAGTACACTTCGATCGGCTGGGCATTTCGCGTGACTTCCAGCTGCACCGCGAAATCGTAGCCGGAGCCATTAAAGGTGAACTTCTTAATCGCGATTACGCCGTTGTTGCGGTATACAAAGGTGACGTCCTTTTCCTCAGTACGAGAAAGGGAGAGGTCACCGGAAGGGAGGCCTTCGACGGCGAACCGTGCTCGATTGAGTTCCTGCTCAAGCGCATTGTCTGTGGGAATGAAGACTCTAAAGGGCGCGCCAATTTCCCGACTCGTTTCGGCAGCTACGAGAGTGACCCCACCGACCTTCTCGTCGACCATTTTCCCATCCGTGAAGCGCGTCACCTTCCACTCGGTGAGGACTGCACCTTCATTCGACAGTCGTCCCGCCCAATAGTCGGTGCGAACCGCGAACTCACGTTGCGCTTCCTGTGTGGTGGGCGCAGCGGGCACTGGCGATTGAGAAACTGGCGTGGGCGCTGGTGCTTGCGAAGATGCTGGTGCCGGGACCGGAGTCGTAACCGAGGCTGTCTCCTGCGACTTCACCGGCGGTGCCAACTGAGGGAAGAACCTCGGGACGGCGAGCTGCCAGCCAAGAAAAATCACGGCTGAAAGGAGGAGAAAAAGGATAAATCGCTTCTGCATTAACTTCCTAGAACCTGCCTTCCCACAACCGCCTTCTCAATAGTACGATCCCAGGAACGCCTTTTCTTTGTGAAACTGTATCGAGAAACCGAGCGGGAGGCGCGTCTACCCGACGACAATTCAACGAACCGGATCGTAGCCTCCGTCGCTGAAGGGATGGCAACGAAGTAGCCGGCGGATTCCCATCGCCGTGCCCTTCAAGACGCCATACTGGGCTATCGCGTCCGCCGTGTACTCAGAACAAGTGGGTGTGAACCGGCAGGCTGGCGGCAGGATAGGCGAGATCGCATATTTGAAGATGCGTAGAAGCAGAATCGCAACTCGACTCATTCGGTCTTACCGCCTCCTCTTCCCGCTTTTCCCTCTTTTACAACGACAGTTTCGTGATATTGCCTAAGAGTCCGGGCGAATGATGTGCCGATTTCGTTGAGTTCAGCGGTGATCATAGCCGTTTTGGCATTGATGACGATGTCACAGCCGATTCCCTCAAAGAGCGGCAATGTATGGCGCCTCGCCAGCTCTCGCAGTCTGCGCTTGCAACGATTCCTGACCACCGCCGGGCCTACCTTGCGCGTCACGGTAATTCCGAGGCGCGGTCCCTTCTCAGCGCTTTCAAGAATAAAGAGTGAGAAGAAGGGTGTGTGGAATCTTACTCCACGATCATAGACGACTCGAAATTGCCGGCTCGATCTCAGCGGTTGCAGCTTCTTGTCCGTGGACATTCCACGGGCCTCTAATAATGACTTGGGGTGAGCCGTTTACGCCCCTTCGCACGACGCCTTTTCAGGACAAGTCGTCCGGCTTTGGTACTCATGCGCTCGCGAAACCCATGAGTCTTGGCCCGGCGGCGATTATTCGGCTGAAACGTACGCTTCATTGGAAACACTCCTGTCGATCAATAAGCCCTATTCGGAAAACGATAAGGCTATCAACCGCTTGCCCCGCTGTCAAGGTGAACATCGATCGTATAGAGGTTCAGTTTTACCGGACGATCTCACGCTAGTGGGGGTAAATCACGAACGGCGTTCAACAATAAACCGGGCTATTTGCTCCAGGGTCTCAGTGTCGCGACCCATGAGCGTTACGGCTTGAATCGCTTCATGACAGAGCTCGGTTGCCCTCTTGCGGGCGCCTTCGACTCCAAAGAGAGCGGTATAGGTCGCCTTTTGCGTCCTCGCGTCCTTTCCTGCTGTCTTTCCCAGTTCCTCGCTCGTGGCGAGTTCGTCCAGCAGATCGTCGGCCACCTGAAAGGCCAGCCCGGCCTTCTCGCCATATATCGTCACCAGCGCCAGCTCTTTTTCATTCGCGCCGCCGATGATCGCTCCAACCCGCACCGCACATCGGATGAGCGCACCTGTCTTTCCGCGGTGAATGGTCTCAAGTGTTTTGATATCGACTTCGTTCCCCTCGGACTGGATATCCAGCACCTGGCCGCCTATCAATGCCCGAACCGTTCCGGCTGCTTCTGCGACCTCAGAGATGACGCGCAGCCTGATTCCTTCATCCACTGGTCCATCACCTGACAGGGCTCGGAAGGCCTGCGTCAACAATGCGTCTCCCGCCAGAATCGCCAGGGCCTCGCCAAAGACGACATGACAGGTGGGACGGCCCCGCCGCAAGGTGTCATTATCCATCGACGGCAAGTCATCATGGATCAGTGAATAAGTGTGAATCATCTCCAATGCGCTCGCCGCGGGCAGCAGATCAGCCGCCTGGGCACCGAATACTTCACCGGCTGCCAGGACCAGGATTGGTCGCAGGCGTTTTCCCCCCGCAAAGACGCTGTAACGCATCGCTTCGTGAATCAGTGGTGGTGGCTCACTGACGGCGGGCAATAAAGCGTCAAGCGATTCTTCGACAAGCGCGATCCTCGCGCGAAAGTACTCCTGGATGGAGAATACCTCTAAGCTAGAAGGGGATGTCGTCATCTTGGTCGGGACGCACAATTACCTTATTGCGGTTGATCTCTGGTTTGGATGGCTCTGGCTGGGGTTCAAACGGGACGGCTCTGATCTCGCCCCGTTCGCGCAACAGGACCTCGACGCGGCGCTCGACGCTGGCCAACTGGTCCTGACAACGGCGAGCCAGACCCAAACCACTCTCAAAGAGCTCCAGTGCCTGCTCGAGGGGCAGTTCG
>JBDTUW010000440.1:0-4542 GCA_040007555.1 Acidobacteriota bacterium
GTTGGTTCAGCACATAGCTGCCCTCCTCAACTGAATACTCCCGATTGAATGTGGTTGTCGCTATCTGTATTGATAGGTTTGTGCGGGCGAAGAGGCGCGAAGAACCTCGTCCTTTTCAGGAGACCCGTTTCACGCCGGGCCGCCGACCGATGTTTGTCGGTTCAGACGAGACGATTGCGTAGCGCTTTGGCGACGGCTTCTGATTTGGAATGAACCTGCAGTTTCTCGTAGATATGACGCACGTGGAACGCGACGGTGGCAACGCTGACGCCCAGAGTGGTGGCGGCAGTCTTATAGTTGTGCCCTTCGACGAGCATCTTTAGAAGCCGAAGTTCGTGTGGCGTCAGTTTATAGTCGGCTCTCTCTGGCGGGCGAATTTCCCGAAATAACTTGATCACTCGCCGCGCGACCTCGGGGGACATAGGCGCGCCTCCACTCATCGCTTCCTTGAGGCTTTCCATCAAGCGGTCCGGCGGTGTCTTTTTCAGCAGGTATCCGCACGCGCCCGCACACAGTGCGTCGAAGATCATCTCGTCATCGTCATACACGGTGAGCATGAGCAGCAGCATCTTCAGGTACCGCTCTTTCAAAAGACGAATGCCTTCGATGCCGCTCATTCCCGGCAAGCCGATGTCTATTAGCATAATGTCGGGCAGCTCAAATCCGATCTTCTCGAGCGCTTCCTCCATCGAGCGGAAGCTGCCAGTGCAGCGATAGCCGTCGGTGGATTTGATCAATGTTGCCAGGCCCTCGCGGATATCGCGTTGGTCTTCGACAATTCCCACTTTGATGATGGTCGGTACCGGACTTGGTTCCGTCAGCGCTCTCGGTTGGGTTTCGAACGGCATACACCTACTTTCTGCCCTCCTGAAGGCATTGTTGGACGTCAGCCTACGGCAGAGCATCAAAGAATTCCCCATCTAGTCAGATAGGAAATGAGGAATGGATGGGCGCTTCACTGGAGCTAACGCCTATCTCGCTGAATCACCCGCGCTTCCAACGGAACCTTAAGCTCGACGATAGTGCCGCTCGGTTTTCTTGATATGATCTGGAGCCCACCTCCGAGACTCCGGGCGCGGGCGCGCATGCTCGTCAGTCCCTGGCCGTCGCTGATCTGCTCGGTGTCGAAGCCAGGGCCATTATCCATGACCTGCAGCGTAAGCCATTTGTTCTTGATCCGTAATTCGATCTGCGCTTCGCTGCAGGCTGAGTGACGCGCGATATTGTTGACTGACTCCTTGAAGATGAGAAAGACCTGGCGTCGCAGGTCCGCTCCGATTTTTAAAGCTTGTTCCTCGCCAGGCGCCTCAAAGCGAAACTCAATCCGCCGCGCAGTGAAGAGGTCGCTGGAAAACCGCCGCATACGTTGGACGAGGTCGCTGAGCTGGTCTTTATCCGGATTGATCGCCCAGACAATGTCGCTCATCGAATCGACGAGGTCTCGTGAGGCACCGGCGATGACCGCCAGCGGCTCGCCGGCCGCGGTCTCCCCGTTGACTCGCTGGCGGGCCACCTCACTCAAGATCGCAATTCGGGAGAGACCTGACCCAATGTCGTCGTGCAGATCGGCAGCGATACGCGTCCGCACGCGCTCGATCGCAACTAGCCGCGCGACACGGTTTCGGATGATGGCCGCTCCGACTAGCCCCGTCACAATCAGAGCCAGCGTAACGAACCACCATCGTTGCCAGAGTGGCGGCAGAATGCGAAACTCGAGCACCGCCGGGTCCTTACTCACCAGCTCCTCGCGATTGATCGCCCGTACCTGAAAGCGATAGGAGCCCGGCGCCAGCCGCGCATAGTTGACAGACCGCTGGTCGGTGGGCGGACTCCATCTGGGATCAACACCTTCCAGTTGATATTGATACTTCAGTGCTCCTTCGCTGCGAAAGTCCAGCGCGACGTACTCAACGAGTATGTTATTCCGCGACGCCGGCAAAGAGATTCCGGATACCCGCAGCGCGCCGCTGTCTTTAAGCGCCGGGTGAGGTAAATCGGCGGCGGGGCATTGCTCACTCGCTCAAGGCTTGGATTGAGTCTTGAGAGACCCGTAGTCGTCGCCACCCAGATGTTTCCTCGGGCGTCCTTGAGGCAATAAGTAATCAGATCGCCAGCGAGTCCGTCGGCAATGGTGAAATGATGGATTCGGCCGGTTGCAGGGTCGAGTCGATCCAGTCCTCGCCCAGTGCCCAAATAGACTCGACCGCGGTCATCCTCGGTGATGGACCAGACCGAGTTGCTCGCCATCCCATCCCGAGTGGAGTAATTGACAAAGGTCACCGGTGTGGTGCCGGGGGCTTTGGTCATCGAGACGCCCCCAAATCGCAACCCGATCCAGAGCCAGCCACGACTGTCCAGGAAGAATGCGCGTGGGTCCGTCTCTGGCAAACCGACGGTCGGCTTAAACAAAGAAATTTGACCATGCGTTAACTTCGCCAGTAACCGGACCTCCCCGAGCCAGAGAGAGCCCGATTGGTCATCGATCATCAACCTGACGAAGTTGAATGACGAAACGGAAGGAAGCGAAATATGCTGAAAGGCGCCTCCGCCTTCCCACCCGGGATCGCGCCAATAGAGGTTTGTATCAGATGAGCAGACCCACATTCTTCCGTTTGAATCCTCATAAAGACTCGACGGTCCCCCAGGGCCAAAGACTGCGGCTTCGGAGATGCCATCCGCCCGGGTGAACTTGCGTCCATGCCGCAGGCTCAACTCAGGTCCCTCAAAACGAAACAAACCCTGGTCGGTGCCCAGCCACCAATTACCCGTGCTGTCTTGAAGTATCCTTGTGCTGATTTTGTTGAATGGCGGTAACTGTGACCCTGGGACGGGTGTCGCTTTCTCGGCTCCGATCTCCGCGAGGCCACCAACCCCGGTGCTTGCGTAGATTCGCCCGTTGCGATCTTCAACAACTTTTGCGACGTCCTGATCGGGAAGCCCTTCTGCTTTCGTGAAGCTGACTATCAACTCGCCGGACAACTTGCAGGCCCCGCCCCCGCGAGTGCCAATCCAGAGATTGCCATCCCGATCTTCGGAGAGTGTTTGGATGACGTTATCGCTTAAGCCCTGAGCGGTCGTATAGAGAATCTGCTTGCCGTCCTGGTACTTGATCAGGCCGTCCAAGGTGCCGATCCAAAGCACTCCATTAGAGTCGGCGGCAAGCGACCAGACGAACTGATCCGGCTTCAAAGCAATTGGCAACTTTCTCCATGAGCCCCGACCGTCGGTTCTTGATGGAGGGATGAACTCAAACACGCCACGATAGTTGCCGACGAACACTCGCCCCTGACGATCCTCTGTGGCGCTCGTAATGTTATGACGACCAATTTCATCGTCTGTGCCATACCTGATGATCCGGCCCTCGTCGACCTCGATCAAATCGTTGGCGATGCCGAACCAGAGACGCCCGTTTCGGTCTCCAAGAGCAGGCATCGGTTCGCTTACCTCCGAATGAGGCACGATGACGTCAAACCTGGGTCCGTCGTTTGCGCTTTGCACGCCGCGATACAGTCCGCCATCGGTCGCGCACCAGAGGTGGTTTTCGCGATCGAAGTACAACGCGTTGACCCGGTTCGCGCCCGCCTCGCGGCCAACCAGAAAACTGGCGAACTTCGGCCTCGTCGCAGGCTTCGCAGCACCGGATTGCACGGGAGGCCCTTCCTCTGGGTCGTCTATCAAACGGGAGACCCCACCGCCATTAGTACCGACCCAGAGATGGCCCTGCCGGTCTTCGGCGATAGTGTTAACGATGACCTGTGGCAGCCCGTCACGAGTGTCGTAGTTGGTAAACCGATAACCATCAAACCGGCTTAGTCCCTCAAATGTGCCAAACCAGAGGTAGCCTTTCGCATCCTGATGAATCGCCTGGACCGTGCCGTGGGCCAATCCGTCAACAACATCGTAATGGCGCAGCGAGAGTTTCTGAGCTGAGGCGCTCGGCACGCTAAGAAGGAGCGCAAGCGCGAGGCAAGTTACTTCAACAACCGTCGCCGGAACGACGACGTGGGAAGAGTACGGTTGGCCCATGATTATCACCCAAAGCACAATAGTGCGCGTTAGTGACGGCGAAAGCTGATGTCATTATGCTCCAAAGTTGAAAGGAAAGAGCATCGAAGCCGGATCCCCGGGACCGACCTCGAAGGAAATACCTCCGACCGATGATAGTTTCAGTCGCCTGTCTGCGCCTTAACCGGTGGGCGCAAATAAAATGCGCCATGTTTGAAAAGGTAAACGTGTTTAACAAGGAGATACAATGGCCGAGAACAAAGACCAAGGCGTCAAAGAGACCAGCGAGAACGTAGGCCCTACCGTCGGGAAAGATAGGCTCGACGATTTGTCGGTCGACGACGATGGGCAGGTGCGAGGTGGTCCAGCTGCGTCGCCGATATTAATAAGATCCTACGCGAAAGGTGGTCATTGATCTCTCGGCTTTCTAAGACGCAGAGGGTAGATGGTGGGCCACTCCGGCAGTTCAGGAGCGGCGCCGGTTTGAAAGGGTGAGCGGCCGTGGGTGAGCCGACGCTCTGGCTGGTCGCCGCCGTC
>JBDTUW010000441.1:0-4541 GCA_040007555.1 Acidobacteriota bacterium
CCCGAAGGATCAGATCAGAATGTCAATCGGATGCTGCCCCACGCTCCCAGCGGTGCACCAGGCGCATAGAACGTCACGTGCTGAAGGGGAAATTCACCGTTCACTGCCGGGAAGGGCCGCGCGATAAACGCTCCAGTAGCGGTAAATCCCGTCGGCCCGAGCTGGGCAGATGTGTAGTACTTACGATCAAACAGATTATTCACCTGTGCAATCAGCTGTAGACGGCGTGTCAGTTGGTAACGCGCGCCGACATTGACCACCGCATATCCAGGCGATCGGCCCGCACCGAGGTAATACTCCCCGTCTGGTTGGTGAAGGTTGTTCTCGTTGCCTCTCGCGAATGCACTCGAAAAGGCGACTACACCAAGGTTGAATGAGAGCTTTGCCGTCGCCTGGACATCAGCGAAGGCTTTGAACATGTGACTGGGGATAAGTGGAATCTGCGCGCCAGGCAGTATCGCAATGCTCCCGTCGAGGCCCCGCCCGTCTCCGACTTCGTCGTTAGTACTGTTGCCGGAACCATCGACCGTCTCCGGGCTTTGGAATGTGGCGTCGAGATAAGTATAGCCAGCGTTTAGTCCAAATCGTGAGACTCGAGCATTGACGTCGACCTCAAGACCCTGACGGTGCGTTCGGCCGAAGTTCTTAAAGTAGCCGAAACCAGTTTGATCCGATGACACAAACAGAATATCGTCGCGGTTATCAGCCCTGAACCAGCCAGCGCTCCAACTGACGCGACCTTCCATGTCACCACGAATCCCCGCCTCAAACGTTCGCGTCGTGACCTGCGCGAGGGGTGGATCACCCGCCATCGCATTCGGAAGCTTGCACGGTTGACCCGGATCTGCACAGCCGAGCTCGATTGACGTCGGGGCGCGGCTACCCACGGTATAGCTCGCGTACAGGTTGATCGCGCGCCACGGAGCGAACGTCAGTCCAACCGCCGGGTTGAAACCGCTGAAGGTGTGATTTCCGTCGAGCGAACCAGCAACGCCTCCGGTGCGGATCCGATCGCGATTGTCGATCGATGTGTGATTGTACCGCGCCGAAAACGTCAGATTCAGAGAGTTCCAGAGAGCCAAAGTGTCGGTCGCAAAGATGCTGCCAGTGTGGATGCGCCCGTCAAGGTCAAGTCGAGTGTCGTAGGGTTCACCGTCAACTTCCCCACCTGTGACGCCGTCGCCAAACGAGTTGACGCCGGTCACGCTCCGGTCGGGATTGAGATACCCGAGCTGCGAGGACTGTATAAAGCCGACCCGGTTGCCATCGTAACCTCCCCCGACAGTCAACTGGTTTCTGTTTCCGTTAAAGAGGCCAAACCAGGTAAGTTGACCGGACACACCATAGTTGCGCTGCAGCGCACGTGTCTTGTTGATAACACCGTTGCATTTCTCCGCTGGTTCGTCCCTCAGCAACGACTGTCCAATGCACCGCCAGAACGGGAACGGGGTATTCGCGGCAGTCGCGCCGCTAATTGGAAACCCGCTATATCCGGCCGCCGCAAGAGCTGCTCGTTCCGCTGCGCTCGGTTGGTAGATCGATTGATCCAATGAGTCGTCGTTGATGTCTCCGTTAAAGGAGTTTGTACCGATGTATCTGTAGTAGGCGTTGCCGGAGAACGTCAAATTCGCTCCAAGGCCATGACGCACAGTCAGGTTTAGAGACGGAGAGCGATTGTCAGTGATATCAGGCTTGGTATAGACACTGCTGTACGAGCGATCAAGAAACCGCTGCTCCTGGAGGCCATTCCCCACGAGCGAGTTGTTCGCGAAGGAAACGGTCAGGCCGAGCGTTGTGCCCGCGTGCTGCCACGTCGTCTTCCCGAAGAACTGGCGGACATTCGAGGTTGAATCGTCCCGCCAGCCATCCTCAAAAAAGAGACTGCTCGCAAGGTACCAGGTGAGACCCTTCGTGTTTGAGCCGCCGTGCTCAAGCTCAGTGACCAGGCGTCCAAAGCTGCCTCCCGAAATCTGCAACGCAGTGCCCGAGTCCTGTCGGCCATCTTTGGTCTGGACCGAGAGGGAACCGCCAAGGGTGTTAAGGCCGAAGAGCGGGTTGGAGCCCGGGATGAGGGTCACTTCCGAGACAGCAATCCGCGGGATCAGATCCCAGCTCACGACATCCCCAAATGGCTGATTGAGACGGACGCCATCCATATAGACCGAGAGTCCCTGTGGTGTTCCAAGGAGCGGAGAAGCGGTATAGCCCCGATAATTGACGTCAGGTTGAAACGGATTGTTCTGCACGTCATTGATGTGCACGCCGCCAAACCGCCTGTTGATAAAATCGGCCAGATTGAGTGCGCCGCTTTGATCTATCTGACGATCGTTTGCTGACTGAACTGGTGCGGCGACCTGGTCACGCTCGAGATCCACACCGGAAAGCGGGGTTGTGGCAATAACATCGATGCCGAAGTGCAGGCTGCGTAACTGAAGAGTGACGATTCGTGATATCGCTCTTTCGTCCTTGATATCCACCAGCAGTGTGTAGGGCCCAAAACCGCTTCGCGACAGCAGTAGCCGGTAGCGTGCACGGGGCAGTCCGGCAAATGTAAATCTACCATTTGCATCCGTCATGAAGTTCGTGAGAGTGCCGATGAAGAGATTCTCGATGGTCCCCTCAGCTTCGATCCGTTTCCCTGACGGATCGAAGACTTCCAGACGGAGTTCGCAGGTTGGCTGCTGGGGCGCGAGGATTGTACCTGTGATCGCGATCGACTTTCCGGTCAAGGTCAGAGCAACCACCGGGGTTGCGAGGACTAGAGCTGAGGCAATAGACGCGATCAACCTTCGGATCATACTAGCTTCGGCTCCTCTCCCATTTGGCGAGTGTAATCAGACACGGCCCGAAATTGCCGAGGGCTAATTGTGGGATCGAGCCTAAACATCCTCGAGCAACAAAAACTTCACGCGAGAATTTGCTTCACCACTTGTCCCTCGTCCGAAGGGCCGATGAGGCGGTTGTTCAGACCCTGATACGCAAAACTGAACCGATAAGGGTCTAAACCGAGGAGATGCTGGATGGTTGCCTGCAGGTCTCGAACATCTACCGGATTCTCAACCGGGTGGTAGCCAAACTCATCCGTTGCGCCATGCGCGAGACCGCCCTTGATGCCGCCGCCCGCCATCCACATCGTATACGCATTGGTATGATGATCCCGTCCGATAAAGCCTCTTTTCAGCTCGGTGCGTACGTTGTTCTGCATCATCGGTGTCCGACCAAACTCGCCGCCCCACACGACCAGCGTTTCACCAAGCAGACCACGCTGTTCGAGATCACTGAGCAGCCCTGCAATCGCGCGGTCAATTTGCTGGCACTTGATCGGGAGCGTTTCGTCTATGCTCTCGCCGGGCGAGGAGCCGTGATGATCCCAGCCCCAGTCATACAACTGGACAAAACGCACTCCGTTTTCGATCAGCCGCCGCGCGAGCAGACAGTTATTAGCAAAAGTGGGATCGTCGCCTTTGTAGAGTATCCGCGGGTCATCAGCGCTTTCGGCCGGTGAAACATAGCCGGGTTTTGCCCCGTACAAATCGAGGATATGCTTTGGCTCCTTCGAAATGTCCATGACTTCTGGCACAGACATCTGCATGCGGAAGGCCAGCTCGTATTGCGCGATACGCGCGAGGGTTTCGCCATCGCCGCTGCGGCTGTACTCGGCGTTGTTCATCTCAGCCAGCGCGTCCAGCGTGCGACGCCGCAGCTTACGATCAAGACCGGCGGGATTGCCGAGGTATAGCACCGGATCTCCGCTGGTGCGGCATTGAACCCCTTGATATAAACTGGGCATGAAGCCCGACCCCCACAGCGATTTGCCTGCATCGGGCGTTTTGCCACCCGAAAGCAAAACCACGAAGCCAGGCAGATTCTCGTTCACGCTGCCAAGTCCGTAAGTGACCCAGGAGCCCATCGAAGGGCTGCCTAGACGAGGCGAGCCGGTATGCACAAAGAGCTGTGCGGGAGCGTGATTGAATTGATCGGTGTGAACTGTGCGAATGACGCACGCCTTGTCGACCACGCGGGCAAAGTTAGGCAGGAGTTCGCTAATCCATTGCCCGCTCTGACCATGACGCTCGAAGCGGAACTGCTCGCCGAGGATTTTCGGTACGCCCTTAATAAAGGCGAATCGCTTGCCTTCCAGAAAAGAGGGAGGGCAGTCCTTCATATGCAACTTCGAGAGTTCCGGCTTGTGCTCGAACAGCTCAAGTTGAGACGGCGATCCGGCCATGTGCAGATAGATCACCCGTCTGGCTTTCGGCGCGAACATCGGTGGTTTCGGCGCCAGCGGATTCGCACTCTGCGCCAAAACGCCATCACGGGCGAGGAGCGATTGAAGCGCCATCGCTCCCAGTCCCAAACCTCCGGTCCTGAAGAAATGCCGCCGCGTCATCGCGCCCGCGCTTGCCACCGTCGCTGATTGATCTCTCGTATTCATTGCTCAGTTGCGCGTCAGGAATTCATCCAGATTCAGGATCGCGTTGGCGGTCACAATCCAGGCGGCAAAAGCAGATTTGCTGATGCCTTGAGGCACAGTCGCTCGA
>JBDTUW010000442.1:0-4529 GCA_040007555.1 Acidobacteriota bacterium
CGCGCAGAGGCGAGCTTTTGCAGATTCGCCATCGATCCGACAAATTCCAGCGGTGAATGCCGATCCACATACGCCAATGGCAAGGGCCGCGCAAACCGACGACCGTAGGTGTAAGCCATCAGCATGACGATCAGCACACCCTGCCCAAGCACCCAGGGTGCCGCCGTGCCGCGAAAATAACTCAGTAGCTGATTTTCGGTATCTCGAAACCCGTGGTGCGCTTCGTCAAAAACTACGTGACGCTCTTTTCCCGCCAGCTCATTGATAAGATTCATGGCAAGGGTCAGATTGGAGCCGCGCGCAATGCCGTTGTTGGCGATTACAAATGGATCGGACAAGAGCACGATGCGGCCATCCCCGTAGTCGAAGTCCGCGAGCACCGCGCCCTCGTGATCGCCGAGGTGAACTACGGGAGCACTGAGCCTGTCCGTTTCTTCTTCCCGATCGGCAGCTGGTGGTGGCGGCTCCGAGGGTGAGCCCTGCGGCTCCTCTTCGACCCGCGCTGTGGCGGCTGGAGTCGGAGGTGGTGGCGCCGGCGTCAGATCGATCTTGAGCCGTGACGCGAGCGTCGAAACCTCTAGTCCCTTGAGCCCGCGAGTGAAGTTCGTCGGTTGAACAATCAAACGATCGCTCGCTGGATCGGCAATGTCCTCAGGCCGTTTGACCCAGTCGTCGTCGGATGCGCTGGCGACGACCCGAAGCCCGGGATCACGGAACTCATGCGTCGGGTCACGGCTGACAATAAGGAGATGGCCCCCACGCACTACCCAGTGCTCAAGAGCGAATGCATCCGGTGACTGAGGCGCGTTGCCACTTTCAAAAGGACCAACCATGACGAGAAGCGGAGCGCCTTCGCCTTCGGGAAGCTCGTTGAAGCGTCGTCTCCAGCGCGAGACGTGGGCGCCGGATTCTTCGAGCAATTGGAATAGCGCGCGAGTGCCGGTGGGACCGGAATTGTAGGTGGAGCGGTGCGGTTTGGCCTCAGTCTCGGGATCGCGATCGAGCTTGATGGCGCTCACAGCACTCAGGCCAATGAGCACGGCGATGACGATCACGGCGACGAGAATGATACTCAGATTACGACGCATTTTTCGTCACGCAGGGACGGACTCACGCGAAGACGCGAAAGACGCGAAGATTGGGATGGGAAGAACAGTACCGCCTTCTCCTCTTCGCGCCTTCGCGGCTTCGCGTGAGTTCCTTGTCGGTTGAGTTCCTTCATGAAGTACTTCCCGAATCGAGTCGCCCGAACTCCGCAACGAACTCGGCATAGGCCTCGCTCGACGCGCGTTGCTGACCGTACCAGACTTTCTCAAATGCGCTGGTCATCGATGCAACGGGGCCAAAGAGCGCCGCATCCGGTCTGATCTCGTTGACATAGTCGTAATTCGTTTTCGCTCGATCAAGACGCAGTTTCCCGCGACTCTCGAGCTCAAGGAGAAGTGCTATGAACGTCAGCCTGATTGCCGACCGATAGTCTCCGAACTTGGCCAGCGCGGCGGCCTTTGCCAGCAGATCCTGGGCGGTCGCATCCTCGGAGATGGCTTCGCCCAGTACCTCCCGCGCCCCCACTCCGTCCTCCTCATCCTTGTGAGTGTAGCGGCGTACCTGCAGCCGTCTTACGAGGCGCCTCAGGCCGATGACAAACGCCACGAGGAGTCCGAGGGCAATCAGGATGCGAACAAAATCGAGTGACGTGCGCCCCATCGTGCTTTGTGCGTTTGATGGCTCGGGCAGCAACAGGCGTAGCAGCTTTAGGAACGCGGCCAGCGCTTGCGATATCCACTTTTGAATCCGCGACTCCTGGTGGATCTCGGGCTGGTACTCCTCGCGCGCGAGAATACCGTCAAGCTTTGCTCGCTGTTCGGCAGCTACTGTCGCCGGGGTGACGCCGGTCACACGCTCCGCGAGAAGAACGATGCGGCCGGCAAGCTCGACAAGCTCACCGTAGCGGCTTTCATCGCTTCCATGGTGTTCGCTGTAACGGCGGCTCAAATGGTTGATTGAGTCGATCATCCAGGCATTGTCGATGCGGACAGTCTCATCGCCAAACCTCACTTGCTCCGTTGCACGGATAAGCCTCCCTACAGAGTCAAGAGCTGACACAACCTGAGCGTCAGAAGGGTCGTCTTCGTCTTCATCCAAGAGTGCGGCGATCGTGGACGAAGCGCGCTCGAGCCTGTTCGCATAGTCATCGACAGGCGTGTCTGCGAACACGCTGATGGACGTCAGAAGAACCAGAAGAAGCAGAATGCGGATTCTCATGCCTCCACTTCCTCTGTCGGCTCCGCCGCTATTTCCGGAGAGGCGTCGATCTGGGGCTCGGCTGGAAGCTCCGAGTCTTCGGCTGTCACCTCTGGCACAACCAGAACCGATGGCGTGCTTCGCACAAGAGCTGCGGGCAGGGTGCGATTCGCCAACAGCTCAACGTCAAAGCCTTCCCTTCGAATCCGAACATCCAGATAGAGAAGTGTGAAGCTGACCATGACTATTGGCGCCAGCAGAATTTCGGAGATCTGCGTGACCGTTTGTTGGGCGATGTTATACCAGAGCGGCGCTCCACTGCCGAACGGGTTGATATCGACTCCGTTGAGATAACCATACCAACCAAGCGGAATCACCAGAAGCAACAGAAGCGACCACGCGATGTATACCTGGAAGGCGAGGATTGCGCCGACCTTTTTGGTGTCTCCGCCAGCGAGCGTAATACTCCTCGCAACCGCGCTAAACACTCCCTTCCCCTCCACCATCAACGCCTGCGGAACAAAAACGATCCGCGCGTAGACCAGAATCGCAAGAAACAGTAGGGCAGCGAAGGTCAACAGAGCAAACGCAGAGTAGGCGATGATCTGCACCCAGTTTGGGAAAGCGCTGAGAAGCCAGGCAGCCACCGAAACATAGAGAATCGCCACGAAGGTGACGACCATATACGTCACCATGCCTACGCCCGCAAGGAGGAAGAGGACGACTATGGTTGCCCCAGTCAGTTGCCACCATCGGGCGCGTACCGACTGAAAGACGGATCGCGAAGTGATCGGCACTCCCCAGGCAAAGTGGCCGACAAGCGCGCGAGAAGTCCCGCCAAGCATCGCAAAAAAGGCGACCTTGCCGACAACATAGAGAGCAAGCCCCGTCATTACCATAAGCACGGTAATGATCAACCGGCGCTCGCCCCGCTCAAACGAGAAATTGCTGACACCGCTGCTGAGAAGGATGCCACCGAGGTAGGCGACAAGGCTCGGAGGAAGGACGATGCGCAGGAGCACCAGGAAATGACGGCGGTAAAGGCTGACAGCACGGTCGATGATGTCCCCGGCGGACATCGGCGTCAGTGCGAATTGGCCTATCTCCTCCATGATTTCCCCAGTAGGGGCGGGGCTTGTCCCCGCCCGGATTCTCAGCGACGCAAACTTTTTCAGTCATATCAACTATATGCCGAAGGCAACTTGGGGGCTATACTAGTCATCGAACCTCACGCTGCGCTGATCGCGCGTTTTCAAAAGACGAGGTAGTAAATATGTTCAAAAAGTTAGTCATTCGCTCCCTTGTGACTGTAGTCCTTGTGGCGACCGGAATTCTCGGTTTCGCGCAGAACAGACAGTCAGGTTCCACGGTCACACCGGCCAACGTCAATTCAGCCGCCGCCGCAGAGCTTATCCGCAAATTCACGACCAAGGAAAGCGAACTGCGTGATATCTGGAAGGACTATTCATACATCCAGGAATCCAAGATTCAACGGATCGGGCCCGCCGACACCATCTCGGGCGAATTCTACCAGCTCTCCGAATTCGTCTTTACCGATGCCGGCAAACGCATTCAAAGAATCCTCAAGGCTCCCCCATCAATCCTCGAGCAGGAAGGTGTTTTGACAGCCGAGGATAAGAACGCCTTAACTAACCTGCAACCCTTCGCGTTGGCGGCCGATGAACTGCCGAACTATAACGTCACCTACGTCGGCAAGGAGAAAGTCGACGAGCTGAAGACGCTTGTATTTGATGTCGTGCCGAAGGTCATGACCGACGAGAAGCAGTTGAAGCGGCTTCGCGATCAGAAGATAGAGGGCAAGTTTTTTCAGGGCCGCATCTGGGTCGATGAAGAAGACATGCAGGTGGTCAAGGTCGCGGGGAAGGTGGTGCCGGAATTCAAGCAGCGATTTCCCAAGTTCGAGACCTACCGCGAGAATATTGATGGCCGCTACTGGTTCCCAACCTATACGTACTCTGATGACACGCTTGATTTCCCGGAAGGCGGATCGCTGCACGTGAGGATGGTCATTCGGTATAAGAACTACCGTCAGTTCCAGTCAGATGTGAAGATTACGAGCGGCGACGAGATCAAGGACGAGAAACCGGCTGAGGAAACAAAGCCAGCAACGCCGACGACACCGAAGAAGCCTGTGAAGCCGTAACTGGAATGTTTCGCTCTGGGCAGAGGGGGCAGAGGCGCTCAAGCACCTTCGCTATCTCACTACTTTTGCTTTTGGGGCCTCCGGCGGTGCGGGCGGCGGTGCAATATCCGCGACCTTGGGC
>JBDTUW010000443.1:0-4527 GCA_040007555.1 Acidobacteriota bacterium
AAGCTGACCGCCTCGGACGGCGTGGCGGCTGACCAGTTCGGCGAATCGAGCGCGATCAGCGGCGACACGGTCGTCGTCGGGGCGTTTGACGACGACGGCATGAAGGGTTCGGCCTACGTTTTTGAGCGGAACAAAAGTGGAGCCGACAACTGGGGCGAAGTCAAGAAACTGACTGCCTCGGACAGGATGGCCGGGGACCGATTCGCTAAGTCGCTCGGGATCAGTGGTGATACGGTCGTCGTGGGGGCGGCACAGAGCGACCCCAATGGCGCGGCCTACATCTTTGAGCGGAACAAGGGCGGGACCGACAACTGGGGCGAAGTGAAGAAACTGACCCCCTCGGACCCTTTGTCTGAACGTTTCGGCGGCAGCTCGGTCGGGATCAGCACCGACACAGTCGTCGTCGGCGCAAAATTCGACGGCTTCAAAGGCTCGGCCTATGTCTATGAGCGAAACAAGGGCGGGGCAGACCTCTGGGGCGAGGTAAGGAAACTGACCGCCTCCGACGGCGCTGCGGGTGACCAATTCGGTATCTCGGTCGGGATCAGCGGCGACACCGTCGTTCTCGGGGCCGATGGCGACGATTCCTCTAAAGGTTCTTCCTACATCTTCGCCCTCAGTTGCAACACCCCTCCAACGATCAGCGCTGTGCCTGTCACTCGGACCGAAGCCGCGCCTTCAGCCAACTCCACCATAGCGAATGTCAGTGACCCGGACCAACCGGCGAATACTTTGACCGTTACCGTCAACGGAGGCGCGACCGCCACCGTAAATGGCGTCACGGTCTCCAACATTACCGTTGACGCGCTGGGTGTGGCCAAGGCCGATGTCGTGGCAGCTTGCGGCGCCACGACAGCCACGTTCACCTTGAAAGTTACTGATAACGCGAGCGCGATGGCGACCGCCACATTGACCGTCACCGTTCTACCCGAGGCGGTTTCTCCGATCATTACCTGTCCGGCCAACATCGCGGTGGGAACAGGAGGCTCTTCGGCAGTAGTCACCTATCCTGCGCCGACCGTCAGCGACAGCTGTCCTGGCGTAGGGGCGCCAGTTTGTCTTCCCGCGTCCGGCTCGTTATTCGCGCTGGGCGACACTACCGTCAACTGCTCAGTGACGGATGCTGCCGGCAACTCCGCATCGTGCGCCTTCAAGATCACCGTGAACGCAGTGACTTTCGGGGCCACGGACCCGCTGGCTTGCACCGGACCGGGCAATGTCGTCACCGCGACGTTCACTGTGACCAATAACGGTGCGGTAGCGGTTGACGCGGCAGCTTCCGTAGCTTTGCCGCCAGGCGACCTGGTTGCGGTTCCAGGTACCTGCACCGCAAACATCGGCACCTGTGCTGTCGTCGACGCGGCGTTGGTGACATATGCCGGGACGCTCGGTCCGGGTCAGACGGCGACGGTGAGCTATCAGGCGCAGGTTGGCGATGGAGTCGTTACCGGCACGGTGCTCTGCAGCAACCTCTCGGTGAGTTTCGGGGGTGGGCCGTCGCTAACGGTGCAAGCGTGCCTCACAGCGACCTGTCCACCGGTCGGGCCCGGTCTGATCCCGCAGGCGACGTCACTACCGAGCGATCAGAAAGCCGGCTCGGTACTCTTCTATAACCTCTTCGCATCGAGCGCGTCGATGCCCATGACGGAGAACACGCGCATCAGCCTGACCAACATCCACACGGAGTTGTCCGCGTTTGTCCATCTATTCTTCGTCGATGGATCGACGTGTTCGATCGCGGACTCGTTCCTCTGTCTGACACCGAACGAAACAGCGAGCTTCCTGACCTCGAATCTGGATCCCGGTACTACGGGCTACATAGTTGCGGTGGCGGTTAATCGACTGGGTTGTCCGATAGACTTCAACTATTTGATTGGCGATGAGTATGTGAAGCTGTCGCGCGGGCACGCTGCGAACCTGGGAGCCGAGTCGATCTCGGCATTGGCCGGGGGCTTGCCGGTGTGCAACTCGTGGGCGGCGGTGCTGTCGTTTGACGGTATAAGTTACAACCCGACTCCGCGTGTCTTAGCAGTGGACAACATCATCGATCGCGTGAGCGGAAATGACACGTTGTTGATCGTGAACCGAGTGGGCGGAGATTTGTCGACTGGGGCGGGATCGTTGGGGTCACTCTTCGGATTGCTTTTCAACGACTCGGAGCAAAGCCACAGCTTTTCCTTCAACACAGCGAATTGCCAGGTGGTGTTACCGTTGTCGAACGACTTTCCGCGCACGTCGCCACGCTTTGACTCGGTAATTTTGGTGGGGCGTAGTGGATGGATGAAGTTGTGGGGAGCCGCGGATATAGGGATTTTGGGCGCCGCGATCAACTTCAATCGAAACACGCAGACGAGTTCGGAAGCGTTCAATCAGGGACACAACCTGCACAAGCTGAGACTGACACCAGCCGCGAGGATAACGATTCCGGTCTTCCCACCGGGTTGCTAGCTGGAGCGGCAGGGCTCGACCAACCCAACGGGAGCCGAAGGACGCGGGAGAATGGAGGCCCTGCGACCACGAACTCACTCAAACCACTGTTGATCAGTCTCGAGTTCCTGGAGCGGCCGTCCGACGTCCGCGCTGGGGATCGGCAGCGCGAGGAGTGAGCCAATGAGCGCTGCTGCTCTGGGGTTGGTTATGATGCTCTTCATGATTTGATTCCTAAGGGTTTTCCCTAATCCATCTTTGCGAGGTGGAAACAGGGCCACACGTGTGCAGCTCAACGCGAACAACCAGCGTGTGGACGGATGTTGAAGCTGGGCAAGTTCCGCCAGCATCGCCGTGCCCCACTCGGAGCGTTCAGCGGTCATCCGCCGCACGGCTTTGGTCAGCAACCATCCCGGTGCGTCTGAGAGGCTAATCACCGTTGGGTCCTCCTGCAACAAAGTGCATGACGATCAGGAAGTAAACGATGATGCAGGGAGAAGAGACCATCCCCAACACCGAGAGCCAGCGCAGCCGTTCGCGACGCAACAATCCGGCGACTGCTAATGGCAGGCCCGCCAGGAGAGAGGAAAACGTCAGCATGACGATGATCTTGACAACTTGTACGACGGCGTCCGGGTTGTTCCAGCGAGAAGATTGTGTGAAAGGGCTGCCGCCAATAGCCTCGAGGATCACGTCGGTGAAATAAATAAAGGCAGGCCTATCGGCGGCAACAGGACGGCGAGCATTCCGCAGATTGGACTTTGTCTTGCCTGAGTGCGCTGCCGCGACCCGGTGCGACGCGGGGGAAACAGCGCAACGCGAATCCCTCCAAGCGCAAACCACCAACGCGCGGTCAGGTTAAGAATGTGACCGAGTTCCGCCGACATTGCTGCCCCCCACTCACTTGGTTCTTCCGGCATCTGGCGCACCGCGCCAGCCAGAAGTAGCCCCGGGCATCGTCAGTAGGCAGCGGGGCGCGAATGTCTTTCATTCGCGGGCGGAGTTCGACGCGGAGGTTCAGCGGATCATGGAGAGCTGGGATCGAAGGTTTGGGAGCGGTCAGCGGCGGCGCGATGCGCCCGGTAAAGAGAAATCGAAAGTCGTCGCCCTCACACCAAACGATCCATTGACGTACGTAGTAATGACGATTTGCTGACATGGGCTTCACTCAACTCCGGACGGACCGTCGAGGAGATCAGTTGGTAATTCTTCTCGTCTCGGGCCGCTCGTTTCGGACCGTTGTCCAGCGACCTGTCCTTCGAAGCTATATCCGATCGCCTTGTAGCCTTTCACACGCCTCTCGTACATTCTCATCAACATTGGTACTCGAACATCCACGTAGTCATAGACCTGCACGACTTGCTTCCCATCGTGATCGCGGTGCAGCCGCCCAACATATTGCTGAAGTGTACCGCGCCACGAGATTGGCATCGCCAGGAACAGCGTGTCGAGCCGTGCATCGTCGAACCCTTCGCCAATGTAGCGGCCGGTCGCGAGAATGACGCGTGGTGCTCCATCGGGAATTGCATGGAGTCTGTCTGCAATCGCCTCCCGCTGCTTCCTTCCGAGCCCTCCCCTCAACTCGACAACGTGCGCTGATATCCCCGCCAGTTTGTCACGCAATAACCTCAGATGGTCGGTTCTTTCCGTGAGAAGCAGCGGGGACTTGCCAGCTCCAATTGCCCGCATCAGATCGCAAACGATCAATGCGTTGCGACGCTCATCGCAAATAAGTGCGCGGTAGATATCCTGGATGCTGGGATCAGTAATATCCTCGGGAAGGTGGAAGTCTGTGTCTCTCGAAATTACGGTGTGCTGTAAGATGGAATTGAGAGTGTCAGGGAGACCCGCAACAAGCCATAGATAGAACACTTACGCAGAAATGGGATAGTATTGAAAACCCGTTCGACGGATCTGTGAGGGATAAAACAGTCTCGCATATTTGGGTGCGATAAGGATTATCAGGGCTGACCGCTCATGAAACAGACAGATAAACCTGGAATGGCCAACGCAGATTACGGAAAAGGAATTCTTTGAGCGGGTCAAGAATCTACCGCAAGCGAGAACCTGCTCGTTCTTAAAGACGTAGGACGCTTCGCC
>JBDTUW010000444.1:0-4521 GCA_040007555.1 Acidobacteriota bacterium
CGGGGTCTTGCCGCCTGACGCACTGGTGCAGAACGAGCACATGTTCCTCGTGCCGTTTGTCATCGATGTCGATACGGACACCGTCAGATGGTCGCGCGGTTATCATTGTTGTGCCGTGATCGGACGCGTGGCGCCGGGCATTGCGACGACCGACGCGCAGACGGAGTTGCGCGCAATCAAACAGCAACTTGCCTCGGAATACCCGGTCAACAAAAAGGACTGGAGTGTCGATGTAGTGTCTTTTCAGTCGGATCTCATCGGTGATGCGCGCCCAACGCTTATCATTCTGCTGGGAACCGTTGCCTTGGTGCTATTGATTGCCTGCGCAAATGTCTCGAATTTACTGCTCGCGCGCGGGAACGCGCGAGCCAGAGAAATGGCTATTCGCAATGCATTGGGTGCGAGCTCGTGGCGGATCGTTCGTCAACTGCTGATCGAGAGTCTGCTGCTGGCACTGTCCGGATGCGCGTTGGGACTGCTGCTAGCGCGACTGAGCCTTGAATTGCTGACAAAGATGTTGAGCGGACTGATCCCACAGATGCTCAATCCAACACTGGACTGGAACGTCCTTGCATTCTCAATTCTGACAGCGACTGCGTGCGGGCTGATATTTGGTCTGCTCCCGGCCCTGCGAGCGAGCCGGCCAGACCTCAACATTGTTTTGAAAGAGTCGGAACGCGGGTCGGTGTCCGCCTCAAGACGCCGATCTCAGTCAGTTCTTGTCGTGGCAGAGTTTGCGCTGACGATAGTCCTGCTTATCGGAGCGGGCCTGTTTCTGCGCAGCTTCGTGCGGCTGTTAGCGACTGATCCCGGGTTCAATCCGAAAGAGACGTTGGCATTCGATCTATCCTTTCCGAAGTCCAAGTATCCAAAGGCTGAAGATCAGCAGCGATTCCTCAATGAGCTGACGACGCGCATCGAGGCAATACCGGGCGTTGACGCTGCGGGCGCGGCGACCACTTTGCCATTCAGCAATCGCTTTCGCGGCGGTTCCATCGCACGAACGGATAAGCCGGAAGGCAACGACTACAGTATTGGCGATGATTTTGTCAGCGGGAATTACTTCTCAGCGCTTGAGATCAAGCTGCTTCGAGGTCGTTTGATAACCGAGGCTGACAATGTCGCGACCACGCCGCCCGTGCTTTTGATTGATGAGAAAGTGGCAAATGATCTTTTCCCGAACGAAGAGCCGCTGGGCAAGAGCCTGAAGTATGGCCCGAAGTCCTGGGAGATCGTCGGGGTTGTTGCTCGAATTCATCAGCTGGGTCTGAGCAGCAATGAACCCGCGCCGAAGATATATGGCCCGAGAGCGCATTTTTCCTACCCGACAGCTGGGATGGTAGTGCGTTCTTCGCTGCCAACTGGAGCTCTTGTCGAGACGATTCGAAAGACGATTCTGGCGGTGGATCCAGATCAGCCAATCGCCAACGTGCGGACGCTGGAGGAGGCGATTGATCGTTCACTGGGCCGTCAGCGCACAACTCTGATCCTGCTGGGGCTTTTCGCGGCAATCGCGATTGGCTTGGCCTGCATTGGAATCTACGGTGTGATGTCATATGCAATCGGGCAGAGGGCGCGGGAGTTCGGCATTCGTGCAGCGCTGGGTGCTCATCGCCGCGATATTGAGTGGTTGATACTGCGCGGTGGAATCAAGCTCGCGCTGATTGGCATCGGGATCGGTTTGGTAGTGGCTTTAGTCCTGTCACGGCTCCTCGGAAGCGTCCTTGTTGAAGTCAGCGGGACCGATCCACTGGTCTTCATCGTGTCAGTGTGCTCACTCGCGGCAATAGCAGGTGTCTCGGTGTACCTGCCCGCTCGACGCGCGTCACGACTCGATCCGATGACCGCTCTGCGGAGTGAGTAGGAAGTTGCCAGTTGCCAGTTGCGAGTTGCCAGTTGCGAGTTGCGAGTTGCCAGTTGCCAGTTGCCAGTTGCCAGTTGCCAGTTGCCAGTTGTCAGTTGTCAGTTGTCAGTTAACGAAATCAGGAAACGGTGAACGCCTGCGACCGGGTATTGCAGCTTGTCTGTCAGAACGAGTGAATAACGCGGCAGATTGACGATGCAGGGGTATCGAGTTGTACTCGTAATCTGATCTGACGTAGGTGTCGACACGTCTTCTTCAATGTGCTGACACGTAGGGAGGGACTTGGAAACCAGCGCATCGCTGCTGCGCCAGGAGCCCCTAATTGGCCTATTGGATGCAGCTCCTGCGGAACGCCCAAATTCTCTTGAGAGGCGCAGCGAGACGGGCTGGCGCAGGGAAGGCCAGCGACAATGAGGCTCAAAGACAAGGCAAATCGCGTCTCCAGGTTGCCCAGCGCCTATCAATCTGAACGATTAGGACTACAATCGACTATCGAAGATCGAGTGAGTGGACATTTCTGTGTGAAGTACCCTGTCAACAGACTCAACATTCAACCAGGGAGGTCATATGGCCGAGCATAGTTTCGAGGTTAAGTTCTACCGAGTAAAACTGAGCAATGGAACTATCGGAGCAACTGCCTTCGTTGGCTATCTCAATTGTCTCGACGCGTCGGCGAACTGGACTTCTCAGTTTACGGTGTACTTCCTCACCGAGGGGACCAGCCTCCCGCCATCATCGTACAACGCATCCAACAAGATGGGCGCCTCCTACCGCCCGATCTCCCAGATGGCTCTTTACCTGGACCTTCTCCGCAATGAGAAGCCTGTATTCGCCGAGATGAGTGATGCCAATCCTAACCTCAATGCGTTACGAACGTGGCCGGAGCCGGTGGGAGAGGGCGAGTAGCGGCGCGTGCTCGGCAAGCCTCAAGCCTTAGCGTGGCCTGTTCCGAGATCCCCACTTCATCGTGTTGGAAGGATTGTCCGGAGGGTCCACACGTGGCGGTCACTCTGCAAGTGTAATTTGAGCGCCCGCGTTGGCCATAAGAGGCAACTCCCGTCAGCGATTGGCGAGGGACAGCCGGAACGCCGCCATCTCCTGGCTGTTGCGAACCAGCAGGACATCGCCGACCAGCACCGGGTGGTTCCAGGTCTTGCCCTCGATTGCCGGGAACCGAGCGAGCTCCGTAAACTTGTCGGGGGTCGCACCGACGAGCGCCAGCTCTCCTTCTTCCGATAGCACCAGTAGCAGGTCCTGATCGGGCAACAGGACGAGTTGGCCGTTACCGTAGCGGCCACCCTTCCACTTCCGCTTGCCATCCGCGCTGTCGATGCACGCGAGAATGAAGCCGTCGAAGCCGAAGACATGGCCCTTGTGGACGACGAAGTCGTTGAAATATGGCTTGAGCGCATTCGACGTCCAGCGCTCCTCGACTGTCCATCCGCCGGGTCCGTGCCCGACTGCGATCCGCCGCGTGCCGAGTGCCCCGGCGGCACCGCCGGTGCTGATCAAGACATCACCGCCCGCGATCAGGGCTGGCTGCACGATAGGCACACCAGCCCACGGATGCTGCCAAAGCGCAGTACCGTCGGCCGGCGCCACTCCGGTCAGCCCGTCACCATTCAGTTGCAGGATCTGCGCGACCCCGTCGATAGTCACTAGCTGCGGCGAACTGTAGCCTCCGCCACCGACCTTCCCGAGCCAACGCGGATTGCCGGTGGCACGGTCATAGGCGACCAGGGCGCCGGAGGCAGCGACGACGACCACGTCGTCGACCACCAGCGGCGAGCTCGCGAAGCCCCAACCCGGGAGCTTTGCGCCGGTGTCCGATGCCGCATTTCGCGACCACATTACCTTGCCGTTAGCGCCGTCCAGCGCGTTGACGATTCCCGTCGCGCCAAATGTGAATACGCGACCGCTGTTCAGAGTAGGCGTAGCGCGCGGACCAGCGCCGGCATTTGATTCCCAGAACCGTGCTGCGTCACGGTGTCGCCATACCATCTTGCCGGTGACGGCGTTGTAGCAGGTGACGACTTCGTCCTCACCGCGCTGCTCCTGCGTGTAAACGAGATCGCCGTTAACCGCGAAGGACGACCAACCCGGTCCGATCGGCTGGCGCCACAGAGCAACTGGAGGCGACTTCGCCCAATCCGTCTCGATCCGCACACCGCGAATAATGCTGTCACGTAGGGCGCCACGAAAACCGGGCCAACCGGTCTTCGCTGCGGCGGGACTTGCCGGGGACATTGCCGGCGTGTCCGTGGCTTTAGCCGCAAGCTGCTCCTCAGGAGTCGTCGCTACTACAGGAGATGCGATCGCGGCTGGCTTATCACCCGGTTGGGCCGCGAGTTGATCTGCGGGAGTCGGCGTTGCTGCCGGACCGGGTGTTGACGCGACCTGCGTGTCGCTGGCTTGAGCCAGAAGCCGTTCCTCGGGTGTCGGGGTCCACCGCCAGGCGAGCTGGGAAGCCCCTTCGCCGGTGACCCCATCGGTCCGAACGAGCGTCCATGCTCCGCACGCGAGAAGGAACGCGACGACCATTGCTGCAAGTCTGGGCCCCTTGGAGAGGCGACCTCTAACCAGCGCCCACACGACAAGCGCTACGGTAAGGCCGGGAATGGCATACATGGGCAGCATCATCCCCATCATCCCGCCCC